>JAQUTZ010000018.1:0-5187 GCA_028694095.1 Minisyncoccota bacterium
GAAGTCGAGCAGAAAGCCAGGCAGCATAAAACTGAAGATGCTTTGGCCGCCACCAGAGCCGCCATTGAGGAAGGCATAGTGCCCGGCGGAGGAGTGGCTCTGCTGCGCTCCTTAAAGGCTTTGGAAAATGTTGAAGGGAAAGAAGAGGAGGCCATAGGCTTAAAGATACTGAAAAGGGCTCTTGAAGAGCCGATTCGCCAGATTGCTCACAACGGAGGCAAGGACGGCTCCGTGATAGCAGCTGAAATTCTCAAAAACGAAGGTTCGTTCGGATACGACGCCTTGAACGACGTTTACTGCGACATGATACAGGCGGGAATAGTTGATCCGACCAAGGTTGTAAGATCAGCCCTTGAAAACGCCGTATCAGCCGCTTCCATGCTTCTGACTACCGAAGTCGTTATTGCTGAAAAGCCGGATGAGAACAAGAACAAGAATCCTCAGATGCCCGGCATGGACATGGGATACTAAAAACCCCCAGCCCGACAGATTCAGCCTTCGCCCTTAAGGCGGGGGTTTTAATTGCCAAGGGCTCATATTTTTAGTATAATTTCTTTAGTTATGGCTGATTTTCCGGGCACAAAAAACAGTAAAATATGGATTTTGCTGACGGTATTTTTTATCGTTGTTATCGGAGTCGGATACGTTTTCAGCTACGTTTTTGAAAGCCCGAGCATTTTATATTTCGCCGTATTTTTCAGCGTGGCCATGAGTTTTTCCAGCTACTGGTTTTCGGATAAATTAGTGCTGAAGATGAGCGGCGCTAAAAAAGCTCAAGAGTCGGAATACCCGGAAGTCCACAAATCAGTCAGGGAGCTCTGCTTGAACGCCGGCCTGCCCATTCCCAAAATCTATGTTATCGACGAGCAGCAGCCCAACGCTTTTGCCACGGGAAGAGACAAAAGCCACGCCGTAGTGGCTGTTACCAAGGGCCTGATTTCCAAGCTGAATAATCAGGAAGTAAAGGCGGTGCTGGCCCACGAGCTAAGCCATATTAAAAACAGGGATATGCTTTTTCAAACCATGGTAGTGGTGCTCGTGGGATTTGTTTCCATGCTTTCCAGGATGTTTATGTGGGGCAGCCTTTTCGGCGGCAATAGGAGGAACGAAGGCCCATTGGCTTTGGTCGGAGTGGCAGCCGCCATTCTGGCTCCGCTGGGGGCTTTTCTTATTCAAATGGCCATTTCCCGGCAGAAAGAGTTTTCCGCCGATTCCGGAGCTGCTTATCTTATGGCCGACCCCGAAATAATGATTTCCGCTTTAAGGAAAATATCCGCTGACGAGACGCCGGCTAAAAGAGCCAACGGCGCGACTGCCCACCTTTATATTTCCAATCCCTTCAAGAAGGGGAATATGGCCAAGCTTTTCAGGACCCATCCTACTCTGGAAGACAGGATAAAAAACTTAAGGAATTTAAGAGTATGAAAATTTGCCCTGTTTGTAAAATAGGCCTTGATAAAGCCCTTATAGACGGAGTGGAAATCGATTATTGCCCCAAATGCCTCGGCCTCTGGTTTGAGGAAGACGAACTAAGGCAGGCCAAAGACGTAAAAGACAGAAGCCTCAGGTGGCTGGATACCGACCTTTGGCTGGATGATGAGAAGTTCAAGATTTCCCCGAGTAGAAAACTTTGTCCCGCCGACAGGCTTCCTTTGTATGAAACAAAGTACGGCAAGTCCAATATAGAAGTGGACGTGTGCAATGTCTGCCGCGGCGTTTGGCTCGACAAGGGAGAGTTTAAGAAAATCGTAAAGTACCTTAAAAAGAAAGCAGATTCCGAAATACTCAACCATTATTTCAAAAACCTTAGGAGTGAATTTTGGGAAATGCTGGAAGGGCCGGAAAGTTTTCGAGAAGAGCTGGATGATTTTTTGCTTTTACTCAAGGCTTTGAATTACAAGCTGCTGGTTCAGCGGCCGGCTATAGCCAAGATAATAGCTTCGTTGCCAAAATAGGCCTGGAAAAATATTAGAGTGGAGGCATTGTATAGTTGCATAATCAATTTCATGGTATACTATTGATATGCAAAGAGCCTTATTTACCGGGGAAAATCTTAATAAGTTTTTTGAAGAATTAGAACAAAAACGCGGCATAGGATTAAATGATTTGGCTTTTAAATATAAAATAAGCGGACGCACTTTTAGAGATTGGCGGCGAGGTAAATTTCTTCCATCACTGGAGATATTAGAAGCAATATCTAAAGATTTTAAAATTAAATTACCGTCTTTTAAAATACTTCCCCAGTATTGGTATATAACTCCTGAAAAATCGAGGAAAGCTGCATTAATAAAAATGGCTAAATATGGTCCGCCTGGTACGTTGGAGGGAAGGCGCAAGGGCGGCATGATTTCTCAAAGAAACAGAAAAGAAAATCCTAAAAAATATAAAGCACTTGGATGTGTTGTTGCTAAGGATTTTCCAATACTTAAGCCGTCTAGCAAATTAGCGGAACTATTTGGGATAATTTTAGGAGACGGAACTATAACCAAAAATCAAGTCAGGATAACCTTAAATCGTTTTACCGATAAACAATATGTTCGGTATGTTGAAAAACTAATAACGGGATTATTAAAGGAAAAACCTTCTATTTTTGAACGCAAGAGCACCATAGAAATATATTTATCTGGAGTTAATTTGGTTAAGGAATTAGAAAGAATGGGATTAAAGAGGGGTAATAAGGTGAAAAATCAGGTCGTCATTCCTGGATGGATAATGGCTGATAAAAGATACGCTAATGCTTGCGCAAGGGGATTATTTGATACCGACGGGGGTCTTTTTATACATAAGCATGGGGGAGGGAGATGGAATAACTTAGGATGGTGTTTTACCAATCATTCATTGCCATTAATAGAAAACGTTAGAGAAATTTTAAGATTTAACAGCATAGAACCAAAAGGGAAAAAATATAAGATATATCTTTACGCAGTTCCCGATATTCGTAATTTTATAAAAAAAGTGGGTTCTTCCAATATTAAAAATATTGACAAATACAGGCATTACATGGATAATTTCTATAGTTACGAATGGAAAATACGGAAAGGTGGCCGAGTGGCTTAAGGCACAGCTTTGGAGAAGCTGCGTAGGGAAACCTACCGTGGGTTCAAATCCCACCCTTTCCGCCAGATTTTTAAATCTTAATTATTATGGATTCCCCCGCAGTTTTCTTTTTCACATCCGTAGCCGTTCTGGCCGCCATAACAGCGGCATTCTTTTTTACCGGGAAGAGGGCTTCCGAAAAACGGCTGTCCGGCTTGGCCACAGTTTCTTTTATCCTAGTCCTTGCCGGCATTGTTTTCGGAGACAACAAAACGGTCGGATATGTTTTACTGCTTATAGGGCTAGCTTTTGCCGTAGCTGACATTATAAGAAAAAGAAAAAAGTCCGATGCCCAAAAAGAGCAATAATATTGAAACGGAAGTCAGAAGCTTTATTTCTCCATCGCAATACCGCCGTTTGCTGAATTACTTTAAAAATAATGCCAAGTTTTTAGGCAGAGAAAACCAGGTTACTTATTACTTTTCCGGCAAGGGCGATTTGAGAATTCAAAAAACCAACGGCGCAGCCAAGCTTTGGCTGAAAGGGGGCCACCTCCACGAAAAGCACAGGGAGGATATAGTTATCCGCTGCCGGCCCGAGGATTTTGAGAATTTAGAAGTTTTGCTTTCCAGGCTAGGCTACAGGCCGGAAATAAAATGGTTTCGCAAAAGAAGCAATTTTCTCTGGAAGGGAATTAATGTAGCTGTTGATTCCACTAAAGGATACGGAAACATTATTGAGCTTGAAAAAATGGGGACGGCCGAGGCGGCTCCCCGCCACTACAAGATTCTCCTTGCCAGGCTCAATGAATTGGGGGTAGAATTAACCCCTAAAGAAGAGTTTGACGGGAAGTTCGCTTATTACAAAAAGAATTGGAAAAAATTAGTTTAAATATGGAAATAAAAGACAAAAAACTTCACAGAGTGGCCTTAACCGCTATTGTCAGAAAAGACGGCAAATATCTTTTGCTCCGCAGGGGGATGAACGAAAAGGCCTTTCCCGGACGCTGGACCGTTCCCGGGGGAAATCTGGAAACGGACGATTACGTGAACCTGCCACCGACTACCAAGGAGGGCCAGTGGTACAACGCTCTGGAAGCCTCCTTAAGGAGAGAAGTAAGAGAGGAGACCGGCCTGGAAATGGAAAAGGTTAACTATTTAACCGATATTACTTTTGTCCGGCCGGACGGCTTTCCCGCAGTCATTCTCAGCTACTGGGCCGATTACAAGGAGGGAGACGTAAGGCTGGATAACGATTCCATAGACTATGCCTGGGTTACGACCGAAGAAGCCGAAAAGTACGACCTGATAGAGGGGATATTGGATGAAATCAAAATGGTTGATAAAATAAACAAAGAGAAAATTAATATTACTTAAAAATGGAGCAGATTTTCACCTGGCTAACAGAGCACGGATTAAGGATAATTTTAATAATAGCCGCCGGCTTTATTGCAGTAAAAATAGGCCGCGTTTTTATCGGGAGAACAATCAGGAGGGCCGTTAATCATTCCGACCCGGAATCCGAAAAAAGAAGAGAAGATACCCTTATCGGGATATTCAACGGAGTTTTAAAAGCTGTGGTTTGGTTGATGGTCATAATGACCGTTCTTCCGGAGTTCGGCATTGAAATAGGACCGATTTTAGCCGGCGCCGGAGTTATCGGCGTGGCCTTAGGATTTGGAGCTCAGTGGATGGTCAGGGATTTTCTGGCCGGCTTGATGATAATTTTCGAAGACCAATTCAGGGTCGGCGACGTTGTATGCCTTGATAATACTTGCGGAGGAGTGGAAGACGTCACCATCAGAAAAACCGTTTTAAGGGATCTCGACGGCAAGCTTTACCACATTCCCAACGGCAGCTTTAAGATGGCCGCCAACCTAACCAAGGATTATTCCCGCGCTTACATGAAGCTCAGCGTTGCTTATAAGGAAGATTTAGACAAGGTTATAGACTTGGTCAACAAGGTTGGAGAAGAAATGGCCGGAGAATCGCCTTGGAAAGAATACATTAAAAAGCCCATCGGCGTCATGGGGCCCGGCCCAAGCAGCTTTGGCGATTCCGGAATAGAGCTTCAGGTTTTGGGAGAAACCAAGCCTTTGAAGCAGTGGGACACCCTTAAGGAATTCAGGCGCAGGCTAAAGGTCGCTTTTGA
>JAQUTZ010000018.1:5287-8551 GCA_028694095.1 Minisyncoccota bacterium
TGGCGTTAGTGGAAATCGTTTACATATTTTTCTTCTCTAAACCAAAAGAAAAATGAATTCTTCACCAGTTGAAGAAATTAAGAACCGGCTGGATATAGTCGAAGTTATCGGCAGTTATATCAAGCTCCAAAAAGCCGGAGCTAATTTTCGCGCTGTTTGCCCTTTTCACTCTGAAAAGAAGCCGTCTTTTTTCGTTTCCCCCTCAAGGCAGACCTGGCACTGTTTCGGAGGCTGCGGAGAAGGAGGAGACATTTTCAAGTTTATAATGAAAATAGAGGGAGTGGAGTTCGGCGACGCCTTAAGAATGCTGGCTCAAAAAGCCGGAGTGGAGCTGCAGAAGCAGGACCCCAAAATCAAAACTGAGCGGACCAGGCTTTACGAAATATGCGAACTGGCTTGCAAGTTTTTTGAAAGGCAGCTTGAGGAAAGCGCGGCCGGCAAGGAAGCTGAAAAATATCTTCTTGAAAGAAAGATTACAAGAGAAAGCATTAAAAAATGGCGGGTGGGGTACGCTCCCGACGCCTGGCAAGGATTATCCGATTTTTTAATTTCCAGGGGGTATAAAAAAGAGGAAATTCAAAAAGCCGGTTTGGGCCTTACCTCCCAAAAGGGGTCTTTTTTCGACCGCTTCAGGGCCAGAATAATGTTTCCCGTTTTCGACCTGAATTCCCAGCCCGTAGGATTCGGGGGAAGAGTTTTCAACTCCGATGATCCCGCTAAGTACGTGAATACTCCCAACACCCCTCTTTATGATAAGTCCCGCATTCTTTACGGGCTGGATAAAGCCAAGCTGGAAATAAGGAAGAAGGACGCCTGTATTTTAGTGGAAGGATACGTTGACGCTATAATGTGCTCGCAGGTGGGCCACGAAAATGTAGCTGCGGTTTCGGGAACTGCTTTGACCGCCGATCAGCTGAGAATTTTAAAAAGGTATTCTGATAACCTACTGACTGCTTTCGATATGGATTTAGCCGGAGACTCGGCCACCAAAAGGGGAATAGAGCTGGCCCAGTCTTTAGGATTCAATATTAAAGTCTTGGTGATGAAAGGAGCCAAGGATCCCGCCGATATTATCGCCCAAGACCCAAAAGAGTGGGAGAAGATAATGGCCGATGCCAAATCCATCCTCCAGTTCTATTTCGAAACAACATCCGCCAAATTTGATTCCAAAACTCCTGAAGGCAAAAGAGAAATTTCCAAAGTATTGCTGCCGGTCATAAAGGTTATTCCAAATAAAATAGAAAGAGCCCATTGGATTCAGCTGCTAGCCGGAAAGCTGGGAGTAAGGGAGGAAACAGTTGAAGAGGCCCTAAAAGACGTAAAAAGCGTTCAAACCAGCAGGGTTTTTGAGGAAGAAGCGGCGGTTAGGCCTGCAGAGAAAAAAACCAGAAAGCAGGCGCTGGCAGAAAGAATAGTTTCTTTAATACTAAAAGAGCCAAAGAATCTGGAATTTTTAAAAGAATACCACGAGGCCGGACTAACTCCCGAGCTTAAATCGGTGGTGGCCAGCCTGAGAAGCGGAGAGAAGCCGGATGATGCTCAATTGGTCAGCTATCTTTCATTTAAGGCTGAAACCGAGGAAGGATTGGACTGTAAAGAAGAAATCCAGCTTTGCTTGAGGGAATTAGAAGCGCTGGACGTCAGAAGCAGGATGGATGAATTGCTTTGCCGGCTGAGGGAGGCTGAAGCCGACGGCAGCCAGGAGAAAATAGACGAATTAATTAAAGAAATCCACCAATTAACCAGTAAATTAAACACATGAAGAAAAAACCCAAAAAGAAAACTTCAAAGCCGAAGAAAAAGATTGCTAAGAAAAAACCGGTAAAGAAAACTTCCAAAAGGAAAGCAAAACCCAAAAAGAAAACCTCCAAAAAGCCTGCTAAAAAGAAAGCTGGTGCCGGAAAAAAGACCGTGAGAGGGAAGAAAAGCCGGATGACTCCAGAGAAAATTGAAGAACTGGTCAAAAAGGGCGGAGAAAGGGGCTTTGTCACTTATTCTGAAATCCTTTATCTCTTTCCGGAAATAGAAAGGGACATTGCAGGTTTGGAAAATCTTTACGACGAGTTGGAAAAGAGAGGCATAGAGGTAAAAGAGGTGGGAGAGCTTTTGGAGGTCGGAAGGGAAAAAGAGCCTAAGGCTGAAGGGGGATTGGACCCGGTTCAAATGTATTTGAAGGAAATCGGGTTAGTCTCTTTCTTAACAGCTGATGAGGAAAAAGAGTTATCCAGGCGCATAGAAAAAGGAGATTTGGAGGCGAAAAAGAAACTGGCTCGGGCTAATCTGAGGTTGGTGGTTTCAATCGCCAAGAAATACATAGGCCGTTCTCCTAATTTAACCCTTTTGGATTTAATCCAGGAGGGGAATTTGGGATTATTCAGAGCAGTTGAGAAATTTGATTGGCGGAAAGGGTATAAGTTTTCTACTTATGCTACTTGGTGGATAAGGCAGGCTATTACCAGGGCTTTGGCTGATCAGGCTAGGACTATTCGAATTCCCGTTCATATGGTAGAAACCATTTCCAAATACACCCAAGTGAGAAGAAGGCTGCTCCAGGATTTGGGAAGGGAGCCCTTACCAGAAGAGGTGGCAGCTGAAATGGGAATTGACGTTGATAAAGTTCATCATATCCAGAAAATATCCCAGGAAACAATTTCCCTGGAAACTCCTGTCGGCGAAGACGAGGAAGACAGCATCTTAGCTGAGTTTATAGAAGACGAGAAGGTAACTTCTCCTTCCTTGGATGCCGCCAGAATGCTGCTGAAGGGCAGGTTGGGGGAGATTCTTAACGATCTGGCCCCGAGAGAGCAGAAAATTTTAGCCATGAGATTCGGTCTGGAGGACGGCATTACCCACACACTGGAGGAGGTGGGAAAGGAATTCGGCGTGACCAGAGAGAGAATCCGCCAAATTGAAGCCAAGGCCTTGGACAAAATCAGAGATCACCAGGCCCTGAAGAAGTTGCAGGGATATTAAAAACAAGTTATAATAATCCGTGTTATTCCGCGGTGGCGCAATGGTAGCGCGGGTGCCTGTGAATTTCGCAGCTTTCCGTCGAAAGGCGGATTGAAAAACGAGGTGAATTGCGGGAAGCCTAAATCTTAACTGGTATGGTAATCCGCAGCCAAGCCCCGGAATAGCCGGGGAAGGTTCAGAGACTTATAGCGCCTCGCACCCTTCGTGGGTGATGAGATAGTCCATCCCTTTTGGAAACATTAGGATAAGATGTAAGCACTAGGTTGCAGGTTCGAATCCTGCCCGCGGAGC
>JAQUTZ010000019.1 GCA_028694095.1 Minisyncoccota bacterium
ACGCCTGTTCCAAGTTTCCCGAATGCAAATATACGGAATCTCTTCCGGAAAATATTCTGGGGGTTAAGTGCCCGAAATGCGGAGAAGGAGAATTAGTTGAAAAAAGAACCAAAAGAAAGAAGATATTCTACGGATGCAACCGCTTTCCCGACTGCGACTTCGCCCTTTGGGACAAGCCGACGGGAGAAAAATGCCCCGAATGCGGCTCCCTATTAGTGGAAAAAAACAAAAAGGTAAAATGCTCCAATAAGGAATGTGACTACGTTAAAAAATAAAAGCGCCTCTCCAAAAAGAAGCGCTTTTTTTATTTTTTAATAATCCGTTGTCGGTACGAGAATATGGGGGTCTTTCGATTTCCGGCCCATGTTCCAGATATAGTAATCGGCCTGAGCCATATTCACGCCCGCCTCCTCGCAAAGCCTTTTCATGGCATAGCTCATAGCCAAGCGGCTTTCCACTTCTTGATCGTCGTTCTCGGAAAAAACATAGCGATCGTTCAACATTGCCTCGAATTCCGGAGAATACTCCAGCACTCCCAAAAACTTAAGAGCTTTGGGAACCTCGTAATCGGCAATTGGGCCAATGTCGTCAATGTCTTCAATCAAAGGAAACCTGCCTTCGGAATTAACAGCTCTGCCATAGTACATCATAACCAGAAGTTTGGCTCGCTTGTGAAAGCACAAGAGCGAGCTTTTGTAGTATCTGTAGTCCTGGAAGGAAGGAAAAAATTCTACCAGCTGCTCCACTGCCCCCTTCCCGTTCCGGAAAGCCCGCCAACGAGCTTCTTCGAAAAGATTCTGCCAAAGTCCGCCGTACCTGTCCAGCAGGACCTCCCCTATCTCGTGGAAAATCCGCCATCTCTCCCAAAGCATGGGAATTTGGTGGTCTTTATCGGTCGGCCGGAATATGCGCTCGACGTCTTTCTTGGAAATCTTGCGCATGTATTTGGCATCGAAAACGGGAGTCCCTTCACGGTAAGCCCTTGAAAAACAGGCTTCCATAGCGAAGGCGCCGCTCCAGAAAGAACCTTCCGGATATTCGACGGCAAACTTATTGAAAGGCGGCTCGAAGTTGCTGAAAGCGAAATTAATGGTATTAATCCAGCAAATAAAA
Organism: Minisyncoccota bacterium; assembly: GCA_028694095.1. GTDB lineage: Bacteria > Patescibacteriota > Minisyncoccia > Minisyncoccales > MHMH01 > JACOYH01. Next base: position 1,114 of record JAQUTZ010000019.1, read on the forward strand.
TTGAGCCAATGGGACAGCGAACAATTCCTCTCCGGCTGAACCGGAATAACGTCCCAGGCTGGAACCTCCATCTCGCTTTCTTTCATTCTTCCGGCTAGTTCCAAAAGTTTTCCTTCGTTAACCCTGACATGCTCCGTTCCCTTCCAAACATTTTCCATGCTTTTGATATAGGGATCATTCATTCTCTGCCTCCTTGATTTTTAAAGTGCTCTGGCATACAATACAATGTAATCTTGAGAAATGTCAACTCCGAAAATAATACAAAAAATAATCAGGAACGGCTCCGACCAAAAACTGACGAAAAAGGCGATGGACTTCGCCCAGGCCGCTCATGCCGGGCAGAAAAGAGCCTCCGGAGAAGACTACATCATCCACCCCATAAGAGTGGCTGAAATTCTTACTCAGATGAATCTCGACTCCAAAACGATTGCTGCCGGGCTTCTCCACGACGTAGCCGACGACACGGATAAAACCCTCCAGGATATTGAAAAAGAATTCGGGAGCGAAGTCGCCTTTTTGGTGAACGGAGTCAGCAAGCTGGGAAAACTGCGCTATCCCGAAAGCGGCATGGAAATAAAAACCGTTGAAGAAAGAGCTGAAGAGCCCATAGACAAAAGAGCTGAAAACTTGAGAAAAATGTTCTTTGCCATGGGCGAAGACCTCAGGGTGGTTTTAATAAAACTGGCAGACAGGCTGCATAATATGGAAACTCTCGGTTCTCTGCCTCCGGAAAAACGCAAGCGAATCGCCCTGGAAACCTTGGAAATATACGCCCCGTTGGCCGACAGGCTGGGAATGGGAGAAATGAAGGTCGAACTGGAAGGACTGGCTTTCCCGTTCCTTTATCCGAGAGAATACGAATGGCTGATTAATAACGTTAAGGAAAGATACGAAAAAAGAAGGGCCTATTTGGAAAAAGTCCAGCCGGCCTTGAAAAAAATATTGCTCAAAGAGGGAGTGAAAATACTCGACATGCATTCGAGGGCCAAATCCTACTGGAGCTTATACCAAAAGCTGCTAAGATACGATATGAATTTCGAGAAAATTTACGACCTGATTGCCCTTAGGATTATCGTCAAAGACGTTACCTCCTGCTATAGAGCTTTGGGAGCCATACATAAGCACTGGAAGCCGCTCCCGCAAAAGATACAAGATTTCATCGCCCTGCCCAAGCCCAACGGCTACCAGGGGCTGCACACAACCGTTTTTTGCATCGACGGAAAGCTTACTGAATTTCAAATAAAAACCAGGGAAATGCACGAAGAGGCGGAAAACGGAATCTGCTCCCATTGGGCCTACAAACAAGGAATCGACCTGGGAAAACAAGGAGACAAATTCGCCTGGGTCCAGCAATTAAGGGACTGGCAGAAAGACGTTTCCAAATCAAAGGAATTTTTGGAGGCGTTAAGGATTGATTTCTTTAAGCACCGGATATTCGTGTTTACTCCCAGAGGCGACGTCATTGACCTCCCCGAAGGAGCCACGCCGGTTGATTTCGCCTATACCGTCCATACGGAAATCGGCAATAAATGCGCCGGAGCTAAAGTTAACGGCAAGATGGTCGCCCTGTCCCATATTCTCAGAAACGGAGACTTGGTGGAAATCATAACAGAAAAAAATAAAAAGCCGTCCAGGGCCTGGCTCGAATTCGCAAAAACCAGCATAGCCCGCTCAAGAATAAAAAGCTGGCTGAAGCAGGAATCCCGGCCGGAAAATCTGGCCCGAGGGGTAAAGATGCTCGACGAGGCGCTGAAAGAATTTAAGGGAATTTCTTTTGCCGGCCTGGAACACTCCAAAAAAGAGGAAATGCTGAAATTTTTCTCTTATAAAGACCTGGAGAGCCTTTTGGTGGCCGTGGGGGAAGGTGAAGTTTCTCCCAGAGAAATCCTGAAAAAAATATTCAAAGAAAAAGATTTCTTTTCCCAGCCCCAAAAGCCGGCGTTCAAGCTTGAAAAAATATCCGGAGGAAAAACGGGCGGCATATCTTTAGCCGGACAAAGGGGCATGCAGGTTTTTTTAGCCAAATGCTGTTTGCCCAAGCCCGGACAGCCAATAAAAGCCTACATAACCAGAAATAGAGGCGCTTCGGTCCACAAAGAAGACTGCCTTAACCTAATTAGAGCCCAAAAAAAATGGCCCCACAAAATAGTGGAGGCATCCTGGGAGGGAGAAGAATTGCCTTATTCAGTTCTAATAGAAATAGAGGGACAGGACAGAGTCGGGTTTTCCAGAGATATATTTTCTACCGTCAGCAAAATGGGAATAGGCATTCTCAGCCATTATTCCGAACTGCGTCCTTCAAATAAAACAGCTGTTACCAGAATCAAAGTTAATGTATCCGGACTAGAAGAGCTGGACGGGCTTTTCGCTCAATTAAAATCTATCGACGGCGTGACCGCCGTCCATAAAGTTTAAGATTGAAATCTTCCTAGGAATTTTTCTATTTCCTTTCCGGAAGAAAAGATAACAGTAAGCTTGTGCCTCCCGCCTTCGGCTCGGAGCCTTATGTCTTTAATGCCTAAGGTCCCTTTTATTTTCTCTTCCAAGTCTTTCATCTCTTTGGAAGCTGCTGAGACTTTTCTTGCCGTCGGCTGCCAAATCCTTAACTTTTGAGAAAAGCTTTCCGCCTCCCTTACGCTTATTCCGTCTTTCATTATCTTAGCCAGAAGAGCTTTCCTTTTTTCAGGTTCTTCTATCCCGAGAATGGCCCTGGCGTGCCCTTCGCTTATCCTCTCTTCTCTTAAAGCCCTCCTTGCCTCTTCGGGAAGATCAAGGAGCCTCATGGTGTTGGCAACCGCCTCACGGCTTTTTCCAACCATCTTGGCTATGTCTTTCTGGTAGAAGTTAAATTCATCCTGGAGCCTCTTATAAGCCTCGGCTTTTTCCATGGCGTTAAGATCCAGCCTCTGAACGTTCTCTATAATGGAAACCTCCAGTTTTTCCCGTTCGGTCGGAGACCTGACTATTACCGGCACCTGCCTTAAGCCCACCATTTTTGCGGCCAAAAGCCTTCGCTCGCCCGCAACCAATTGATACTCTATCTCTCCCGATTCCTTTTCAATGCGGCTTACCAGCAGCGGCTGGATAATGCCGTATTCCCTGACTGAATCGGAAAGGGCTTTTAGGCCGTCCTGGTCAAAATTCTTCCTTGGCTGATAGGGATTGGATTTAATTTTTTCTATTTCAATATAGAAAATCGGTTCGTTCTTTTCCGATGGCTTTTCCTGGCCTCCGGATTTTTTGGGAATCAATGATTCTATTCCCTTGCCGAAAGATTGTTTCATATAAATAAATTTGTCGCGCAGTCTCGGGTTATAATATCCCGGACAAGCGACACATTAATTTTCTTTGATGACCGGACTCTCTTCCTTGGAAGAAACGGCGTCTAATTTTAATAATTCTTCAGCTAACTCTCGATAAGACTGGGCGGCTAAAGAGGTTGGAGCATATTGAAGTATGGTCTTTCCGAACCTGGGAGCTTCAGCTAGAGCAACCTGGCGGGGTATTACAGTGTCAAAAACGTATCCTGGAAATCCCCTCCTGACTTCTTTGGACACCTCTCTGGAAATGCGGCTGGTTCTACTATACATCGTCAAAAGGGCTCCGGCAATCTTAAGGTCGCTCTTGAGATTATCCTGAATGAGCTTTATGGTATTTAAAAGCTGCTCCAATCCCTCCAAGGCCAGGTATTCGCATTGAACGGGAATCAGCACTTCATCGGCTGCGCAAAGAGCGTTAAGGGTCAGCATTCCCAGACTCGGAGGCGAATCTATTAATACATAATCATAGGAATCCTTCACTTTATCCAATATCCTGCTCAGCTTGAATTCACGGTCTTCAAGATTGACCAGCTCAACGGTAGCTCCGGCCAAATCCGGAGAGGCCGGCATGATTTCATATCCAAAAAACGGACTTTTCCTTATAACCGCCGACGGACTGACCTGGTCCATTAAAGCGTGGTAAACCGAAAGTGGAAGCTTTCTTGGGGCTATTCCCAGAGAAAGAGTAGCGTTGGCTTGGGAATCCATATCCACCAGCAAAACTCTTTTTCCCAAAGCCGCCAAAAAAACCGGCAAGTTAGTCGCTACCGAACTTTTGCCCACTCCTCCTTTCTGGTTGGCAATTGCAATTATTCGCGGCATTAAATTAAATTACCACAAAATTCCTCTTTTGACAATTGGAGAAAAAGTTGCTAAACTAATTTAAGTTTTTACCGATTTTTAAGCCGAAGTGGTGAAATTGGAAAACACGCAACACTCAAAATGTTGTGGGAGAAATCCCTTGTGGGTTCGAGTCCCACCTTCGGCACATATATTTAGGATTTCTTAAACACTTTAAGAACCAGCCAGCCCGACAACAAGCCTACTAGGATGCCCCCCAGAATATCGGCGGGCCAATGGACTCCCCCGAAAACTCGGGAAATAGAAACGAGAAAGCTGCCGGCCATAAAAAGAACGCCGGCTTTTTTATTGTATGCGTATATGACTGCGGCCAAAGCGAAGAAAAAAGAAGTATGGCCGGAAGGAAAAGAGCTGGTTGCCTCGTGAGTTAAAAGCAAATTAACATCGTTATCAATAAAGGGCCGGGAATGGGGCCAGAGCAAGCGAATCACTTCGGCAAAACCGAAACGAGCTACTATTCCCGCCAAGAAAGCCCGGACAATAAGCCCTTTGCTTTTCCAAAGAATAATTACAGTTAAAAGGGCCAGCAGATAGCCGAAATATTCGGCAAAAAACACCCCCAACGCGTCCAATACAGGATACCTTCCTGCTAATCCGTTAATTAATTGGAAAATATATTCATTCATATTATTTTATTTATATTATTTTTTGCTCCACCAGCCGGCCCTCATAATCTTCGGAGGAACACCCATGAACATAAATCCCAGCGAAGCTGCCGCAGCGACCAAAAAAACCAAATTAATCTGATCAAAAACGGCAAAAAAGGCGGCAAGAATGGCGAAGAAAAAGAATCGGGAAACGTTTATTAAAATCTCCCTGTAGACTATAAATTCATCCATTTCCGCTCCCTTCAAAGAGGCCTTTTCATACAACAGCGCCTGGAAAGGAATGCTGGCAGTAGTTCGGCAGATTCTGTATAAAGAGTACGCCAGAAAAGCGGGGAACGAACTGGTTACAAAATATCTCAATACCCAGCTTATAGAAGTAAGAGCCGAACCGATATTCAAAAAGCGCACTCTATCTATCAGACGGTCGGACATCTTTCCCATATACAAAGTAAACAAAGTTGTTATAGCTAAAGCGAAAGTAGTAATTCCTCCCATGCTGCTGTAGCTGATAGCTAAAACAGACATGAATATAGGCCACAAGTAAAGGTCGATTCCCCACTCAAGGTGGCTGAAAACAAAAGCAAAGTTAGTTTTTTTATTGGCTTTTTTAAAAATTCTTTTTACGGCCTGGCTGTAAGAGTCGCTGTATTTAATCCTAACCTGGCGCGACAGAAACATTGGAATAGCGGATGTGAGAAGAACGATTAAAACCGTAGTAAATAAAACCGGATATCCGAAAACTGCCAAAATCCATCCTCCAATCACGGGAGCTATTATGGTCGGAGCCATCAAGGCGACATTCAATCTTCCCACGACTCTGCCTCGATGATGGTTTTCGGAAAAACGGCAGAAATCCGTGTGAAAGGCCGGCCAGAAAAGGGTCATGGCGATGGATTTAAGGATAACGGCCAGAGATATGAATATGAACAGAGAATCGTAAGATAGCAAAAACAGGCATAAATAATATCCGAAGAAGAAAAAGTGGCTGATGAGAATCGAATGCTTCGGACCTATTTTGCTCATTATCTTGGCTCCGTATACCGCCAGCAATCCGTAAATTCCGTGTATGGCTCCGAAAAATAAAAGCGTTAAAGAAATCGAATTGTTAAAATATATAAAAATAAAGATGGGCTCGAAAATCAAAATCATTCCCAAAGCCAGCCTCCTGATGGCCATGGAAACAAAAAACTGGTCGGCTTCTTTCTTAAAAAGACGGTTTAAAAGATGATTAGGAGATAATTGGAATGACATTTTAAATGTTTAAATTACCCTCGGCTTTCAATTTTTTAAAATCCATTACTCTTTTCGGAGAAAGATAGGCAGTTAAGGCTATCATAACGCCGTTATCGGTGCAGAACTTTCCGGAAGGAACCGAGAAACTCATCCCTTCCGAGTTAATTTTCTCTTTGAATTGCTTTCTTAATTCTTCGTTGGCTGCCACCCCTCCGCCGATCATCACCGTCTTTGCTTTAAAATTCCTAGCTGCTTTAAGGGTTTTATACAGCAAAACATCTATAATCGCTTCCTGGGTCTCAAAAGCCATCTCTCTTATATATTCCTTGCTTTTTCTTACTTTGGACGGCTGACTCTTATAATTATACAGCACGGCAGTCTTTAATCCAGAAAAACTGAAGTTGTAATTCTTTTGATGAATCATCGGCCGGGGTAATTCCACCGACGATTTTTTGCCATTGAATTCAGCTGCCGCTTTCGCAATAAGGGGCCCTCCCGGATAGCCCATGCCCAATATCCTGGCCACCTTGTCAAAACATTCTCCAGCCGCATCGTCCCGGGTTTCCCCTATCAGCTGGTACCGGCCAATTTTTTTCATTAAAAAAAGACTGGTATGCCCTCCGGAGACCACCAGGCAAACGGCCGGCATCTTTACTGACTCCAAATCGCGCTCTATGAAGTTGGCTAGAATATGGGCCTCAATGTGATTAACCGGCATAAGGGGCTTTTTCAGCTTTTCAGCTAAATCGACTGCAAAATTAATGCCCTGCCAAAGGCATGGCTCCAATCCTGGCCCCGAGGTAACAGCAATAGCATCAATTTCTTCCGGCTTGCGCCTTCCAAGCGATTTCTTGAAAACAACCGGCAAATTCTTTTGGTGCTCCCTTTTAGCTAAAAAAGGATAAACGCCCCCGTACTTTTTATGGAGCTCCACTTGAGAAGAAACTATATTAGAAAGTATTTCAAATTCAGAACCCTCCGCCCTCAAAAGAGCTATGGCAGTATCGTCGCAGGAGGTATCTATTCCCAATATTTTCATGGTCTTATTATTTTAGGAGGCAAAACGGTTAAATCAACAACTGTCGAAGTCTGTGATTTTTTCAGGTTGCCCGCGTTTATAATTAAGTCCGGCTGGTTTTTCCTGCCCTGAAACTGGCTGACCACTTCTTTTATTTTTGTCGAACCAGGGATTCCAGAAATATTGGCGGAAGTACCC
>JAQUTZ010000020.1:0-2469 GCA_028694095.1 Minisyncoccota bacterium
ATTTTATTTCACTTGGAAGCTGTAAACTATTGAGGTGAATAAATCCTGGTATTCGGACCATTTATCCTGGGTGGTATTAAAGCTGAGCCCCCAGGCTTTTCCTTCTTTTTCCATAACCACCATCAGAACCTTAAAATCAATTCCCTGCTGACTCATGTCTATCTCCATAGCCCTGGAATCCATACCGTTAATATCAACCTGGCTTTCCTGGCTGAAAACCACCCCTGAATCAATTTTGGCTATCTCGCCTTTTACCAGCTGAATATACTCATCAAGGCTCATGTCGTCGAGAGAATCTGAACCGACGCTAAAATAGGTCTTAAACCCGATTTGCTGAACAGCAGGGCTGGCCGCTTCTTCGCTTACGTTAACCACCATGGCCTTAGCCCCTGTCGGAGGATTAATGGACTTCTGCCATCCTTCGGGCATCATTACCGAAAACTCGTCTGTTTCTAAAATACCTTCATTGATTCCGTTTTCTTGATTATCCTGTTGAGAGCCTTGGGGCACTTCCCTGTCTTCTCCGCCGATTCCCGGAAGCTGATTATCCTTTAAATAGAACCAGACTGCCGCTCCCAGAATAATTATCGCTAAAAATATAATTATGTATTTTTTCATGATTAATTATTTTTAATTATACTCCTTTTAATTTAAGCCACTTGTTGACGAATAGTCCTGAAATTGCTGCAATCAATACAAAGTATCCCACCACCAAATACCATCTGTCTATATTAGCTGCAATCCCAGTCAAATCAAAGAAAATTCTGGGTGCCCAGGTGGAGCCTCCCCAGGCGTGGCCCAGGAAAAATCCCAGCCAGACAATAACATTGAGAGGCCTTTTCAAGTTAACGACCAAGATAGAGACCAGAACTACGTAAGCGATAAAAAAAGAAATGAAATATGCCGGATTAAGCATTAAGCTTTGGCCCAAAGGACTGCCCTCGTTGAACAGGGCGTAGTTCTGCCAGTAAGCTTCGGACTGCCCGGCCATGGTGAAAACTCCGTCCAAAACCATCACTATCGCCAAGGGCGCTATAATCAAGAAGTTGCTTTTAGAAAAGAGGTTTTTCATTTTTATTCTTGTTAATCGATTCTACGTAACTGCAGTAGTCGCAGTCCGGAGAAGATTCGGGAATCGCCTCGCTATTGAGGCATTTATGGATATCGAAAACGGTCTTTTCAATCCAAGAGTCGTCTCCCTCGTAAGGAATGAGGTTTACCCTGAATTCCAGCTTCTGGTCAAAGGCTTTGGCGTCGGCAATGCCGTTGCAGTATACAAAGTACCCGGTATTAGAAACATTGTAACCGTTCTTTCTTAAAAGCCACTGGTAAACCTCCATCTGCCTTTTGTAGCTGTCCTGCCATTCTTTATTCAGCTCGGTCACCTCTTCTGCCTTGGCTGTAGCTTTGTAGTCCACTACAATATACTCCCCTTTGGAGTTCTGCCAAAGGTCGTCGATGGCTCCGAAAACCAGAAAGTTGGTGGGATTGTGCAGAAACCTCACCCCCTCAAAGTTATTTCGCCAGCTGTTCAGATTGCCGTCTTTAACCGGCATAGCGTCAATTCCGTACCTTTCAATCAAAGGGTGTTTTGTGCCGTTGGCCCTGTGGACATCAAACTCCTGCTTTAAAAGAGCGTCAACGGCCGAATTGAGCGAGAAAGGATACCCCGGAGGACGCCCCACTCCCAGCCTGCGGTCGTAATAAAAACATCTGGGGCAGTCTAGAAATAAATCTATTTTTGACCTGGACAGCTTAAAGGGTTCTGTTGATCCCGGTTCGTATAATCCCTTTACTCTTTGAGAATTGTAATATTGTGACATATTTTTGTTTATTTATTTGATGTTTTGTTTTTTATATAATCCTTAAATCCTTTTTCGGTCGTAATTCCCTGCTCTAACACAGCCCTGTAAAAATCCGTGCTTATTACTCCATCCATATAACCGCCTCCCTCGTTCAGCCACGCCCTCTTGAGCTTAAGAATGGCAATCCGCTGTTCTTCGGTTATATCTTTGGACTTAGGGAGCTCATAATCATTAATTGGCGCTCCTTTTTCGCCGAACCATATGTCTATCTTCCATTCGCCGGAAGGCTGGATGGAGCGCAATCCCACATAATAGCCGCAGGGAAAGCGCCTTTTGCTTTTAAGGTGGTCGCGGCGCAATTCTCGAAAATTACTGAATTGGACTTTCTGAACGGTTGGAATTAACGCAAAATCCTTAAGGAGATCCAAAACCTTATCAATATCTAATTTATCCATGTATGCTTGAATATCAATATCGGGCCAGACCATAAGGCCGTTTTCGGCGCTTCCGATAACGGACGGCTCGGAAATTCTTTCCAATATCGAAAAAATTCCAAGCTCATTTATAATCCTTTGGGCTTCTTTATGGATATCATCCGCTCTTTTCAATAATTCATATTGAGACTCCATATTCTTATGGTATCAAAAAATCGCCCTTTCGGCGA
>JAQUTZ010000020.1:2569-8269 GCA_028694095.1 Minisyncoccota bacterium
GCCTTATCAATCTTGAAGAATTTAACCGTAACAGCCAGTATCAGGACCCACAAAACCAGGATTTCGATAAAAGCCAAACCGGGATTCCTCATCCCAAAGAAAATAATAGACCAAAGAGCGTTAAAGCCAAGTTGAATGCCGTAAAGCCAAAGGGCCGATTTAACCCCTATTACATTCCTCTTTTTCCAGACCAAAAAAGCGGCTATGCCCATTAAGGTATAAAGAGTTATCCAGGCTGGAGCAAAAACCCAGCTTGGCGGAGCAAAGACGGGCTTTTGCAAATAAGCATACCAGTTCTGCACTCCTGAAACTGTAAAAAAAGAGCCGATGACTCCGGCCATTTGGGCGATGAAAATAGAAATAACAACCCCCAAAGCCGTACTTATATTGTTTTTCATAATATTTATTAATATTTAAAATGCCTTATTTAATTTTGCCACTTCCGCCCCTCTCTGTCCAACCCCCAAGCCGCTTTCTCTAAAATAAAAATTTCTTGACAGGGTGTCATAACTTGCTATAATTACAGTATCACTACGAAAAAGCTCCCATGCGGGTTCCGTCCCGCAGCGGGGCTTTTTCATTTTTGGCTATTTTTCTCGTATTTTAGTCGGTTCTTTAATCTATCAAGAAAAACCATGTTATCGGGCGCTGTTCTACGCAAAAGCACAGAGGCTTTTTTATAATTGGGACTCAACACGACCCGAAATTTCATTTTCTCTTTGAGGAATTTTACAAGGCATGCAAAATCGCCATCACCCGTTACCACTACCGCGCTGTCGTAAAGCAATTCATACGTATCGGAAACTGCTTGCAGAACCAATTCGGCATCGCAATTGCCCTTAACATCGCCAACGCCATCGGGAAGCGTTGGTTTGAAAACAACGACATAACCCCAATTCTGAAGGTCGCGATATAAATTCGCATTAGCGGGCACAAACCCAAGGAAAATATATGCCCTGCTCACGCCGTATTTTTCCCGAAGAAACGTGCGAAATTTTCTATAATCCAGCTGCCATCCTAATTCTTGAATGCCTTTGTGTAAGTTAGCACCGTCAATATATGCGAAATTATTTTCTTTGGGAATCATAACGCTTTTCTTATTTTCCCACTTCCACCCCCTCTTGTCCAACCCAAGAAATGATAAAGGGCGTAAAATAAAAAGGCGGACTATTTGCGTCCGCCCCTTGCCGAAAACCTCCTTATAACCTTACCCAGACGGCCTTCTTCATTGAATACCTCAAAGAAAATATTGGTCATCAGCCGCCGATAAGCGTACGGCGAAAGATGATCGACAATCCGGATGGATTTGGCGGTCACTTTCAGAATGAACTCCCTGCCGTCTTTAAGGCAAAGCAGGTAGTATAAGCCGTGTTTTCCTCCGTGGCCTAAGAAGCAAAGCCGGTATATGCGCGACCCCTTGGGAGGATACCAGGTTGCATTAAACGTGCCTCCGTTCCTTAAGACGCCTCCCATGTCTTTGAGCGCCTTGCTCTGACGATTCATAAAAGACTGAAAATCCAGATTTCCTATGGCCGTATCCATATCGTCTTTCCAAAAACTCTTGTCTTTAATCTGCTCGGAAACTCCCTCCTCAACGGATTTTGTCAGCTCTTTCAGTAAGTTATTAAAGTACTCTGTAGCCTGCAATTTAAACCTCCTTCGGGCTATTTTCTTTATAACTATCTCACTTTCAATTTATTTTGTCCAATCCTCAATCGGTGCCGGAGGCGCAGTCGTTAAACAGCGCAACTTGTAAATTATAATCCTCCACTAAAACTTTAGTCTGCTCGACTAATTCGTTATACCGGCTGACCAAACTATTATATTCGTCCACTTTTTGATTGTAAGCAGTTCTGTTCCCCCGCCTCAAAGACTTCAGCTCTTTTTCCGTTTCAATTAAAACTAGGAGCAAATCGTCTATTTGGACCTGATTGGAATCAATTTCCTCTTTCAGCTCGGCGTCCGGCTGGGGGCAGGCTGAAAGCGGCAAAGCAAAGTGCTGAACCGCCAGCCAGGTTTCAGCTCCGTTAAAAACTCCCCTGCCCACGGCCACCCCTATTTCAGAATACCTGTCGTTCAAAATATTCTCTCTGTGCCCGGGGCTGTCCATCCAGCCCTGCACCAAAACCTGATCGTCCTGGAAATTGCCCAGGGCCAGATTTTCACCGATTATAATAAAGCGGTAGTTGAATTCCTCAGCTAAATCCCCAACCTCTACACCCAAAGGAGATTCATGGGCGAAATACTGCCGCAAAAACATATCATCCACCTTGGCCTGAGCCATCTCGGCCAATAAAGCGCTTTCTTCCAGGAGGGGCAGTCCCTCTTTCGCCCTTTGAATATTCGTCCAGGCGATAACCCCCTCTACCGTCAAATGCGACTGTGGGGCTTCCTTTTCAGCTTCCAGGGGAGGCGGAGTGAAAATCTTCTGCTCTATCTTCTCTGTGAATGAAGGAATTGATTCCTCTTTAAACTGCGAAAGTCCGGAAAAAATCCTTGAATACCAGTCGGGAAAATCGGTATAAAAAAACAAAACCGTTCCTGCGGCTGAAATAAACAAAAAAACGAGAAATAACTTGAATGCTTTCATGGCTTTATGTTATTTTCCCAGCTCCGGAATATTTTGTCCAACCCCAAAAGAAAAAACCCTGGAATCAACTCCGTAGAGTATCATCGAGGGTTTTTATTTTTTGGTGGCCCCTTTTCTATCTTGCTCCACGGCGGGGCCGAATCATCGACCGTGGGATATCCCTGTAATCTATACCTCGCAAACCAGGGCTATCTTACGAGGGCATACCTGTTAGAACTCTTCGCCGGCCGGTAGAACGCCATTGGCTAGAGTGCAGCTACTGTCACTGCAAAGAAATAATAGCATAAAGACGGAAATTTGTCAATATGCTTCATTCCCCGAAAACCATGTAGCGTTCCAGCCTTTCTTTGTGCTGAAGCAGAGAAAGGACGATGGCCGGAAGCAAAGCCAGCATGAAAACCTGAGAAAAGTAGAAAATCGGAATCAGGCAGATTATCATGCCCACTATCCTCCCCGGCAGCTGATGGCCCAAAGTGTGAATCAGTCCTTTTAGCGACAGCTTTCTTTTCTCTATGAGCTCCACGGCCAGTATGCAGAATATCAGCGTACCGAGGCAGATAACTGCCATAACCGCGTTCATTGCCGCTGCCGCTCCGAATAGGCTGGCCAGCCCCTTTCCTCCGAAAAATCTTCCTTTTGCCGCTTTCATGTAAACAGAGTAGCAGTGCCCCAGCACGACAAAGAAAGAAGCTGCCATCAGGCCGAAGAGCGGCTCGTATCCGAATACCAGCAGCCACTTGGCAATATACACCGCCAAAAAAGCTTTTCCGGCGTCTCCGGCGGCCACAAGCAGCCCAAAGGCCGCAGCCCTCAATCCTCCCCTGCTTTCCCTGAAGGCCCTGAAGGTATTCATGGCCCCGATATTGTTCGTTCCGGCCGCCAGAATCTTATTATTGATAAGATAGGCGGTGGGGAAGGAACCTAGTAAATACGCGAATACGGAAACTACTGCAATTCCCAGAATTTCCATAGCTTGCCTCCTTTTAAAATAGCTAAGAATAGATTAAGAGGTTTCAAAGAAAAGTTCAAGGCCGGCTCCAAAAACCTATTATTAAAATAAAAGCCCCGGCAAATTGCATGTCGAGGCTTTTTACGGTTCTGATTTCAGATGGCGCACCTTCTCAAGGCGCGAAAGATCCAAAATCCAGACAATGAGCGATGAAAGCGGCTTGTTCTCCCCCTCCATTAATATTTCCGAAGACGAGGAAAGAGAAACGGAAACTCCGCATTCCCCTGCTTTTTTCTTCAGTTCTTCCCAAAAGTCATCCTGCAGTTCGCCGGTCAGCATAAGCCTGTATTTCTCTTCCATTATTCACCTCCCAAAGAACTGTTTAATTCCTCCTGTTTCTTCTTTTCTTCTCTAGTTCTCTGACTTTTTTCTCGTCGAATCCGAAGTGATGGGCTATTTCGTGCCAGACGGTATCTTTGATTATTTCTTTAAGCTCATCTCTGGAGCGGGCCATGCTTTCCATGGGCAGCTGGAAAATGGTTATTTTATCCGGCAAAACCATGCCGAATCCCCTGCCCCAGGCATTTTGAGGAACGCCCTCGTAAAGACCGAGGTAGGGGCCGCGGACAGAGCCTCTCTCCACGGTAACTTCAATATTGTCCATTTTTTCCTGAATCGCCTTGGGCAGTTCGTCCAGGGCTTCAGCTACAAGCTTTTCAAATTCCTCCTCTTTCATTTTCAAATCCTCGCATTTTTTAAAAGTTTTGTCCATCTTGGACTAAGTAAGATTGAACCTAAAATAAAAAGGCCCTGAATTGATCAAGGGCCCTTTTTGAATGTAGGTGGCGGAGCTTCGAATCTCTTTCTTGTCTTGACGAGTTCTTTTTTCGCTTCTTTCAGGGAAAGAGCGGCAAAACTCCCTCCGGTAACAGCGTCGTCGTTGAATAAATGAAATTCAAATTGATCTCCGGACATTTGGGGGCCGGCATAACTGACGCCGTTCCCGAGCCTTCGGGCGATGCTATTGCCTTTCCTTCGAATTTCCCCTTCATTCTTTTTCATCGTTATACTTCCTTTCCCGATACAGAATTAAAGCCTGGCTCATTTCAAACTGCCCGGAAGGCATTTCAAGAATGATCCGCTTAACGGTTTCCCTGTCTTTTTGGGAAAAACCCTCCAAGCAGTCCAGGTCCAGGCAAATAGGCCGTTCCGTCAGGCCGTCAAATTTCTTTCCGCCGTGGCCGAGGCATCCTTTTTTGCCGTCTTCCACATATCCCAATAAGGGACACTTAGGAGGGCAACATTCCACGCACCAACGGCTTTCATCCGGCCTGCAAAGCGCTTCTTTCATTTCCACCTCTCTTAAATTTTCAAAGATGGTATATTATACATTAAATATCCTTTAAGGTCAATGGAGAAACAAAAAGCAGGCGACGAATCGCCCGCTTTATTTTAAATATTACATCTCCGACAAATTGCCGGGATTTTTCCAATCTTCCTGGTCTATGTAGGCATAGATAACGGGAATGGACATTCCCTCCCGCTCTATCCAGAGGAAGAAAGGCTTGTCTATCAGAAAGGCTCTCTCGTCTCTGATCGCCGCCTTGAAGGCTCCCAGAGCAACGGCGCTTCTGGCTCTGGCGCCGTACTGGTTCATTTTAAACTTGGTCTGCTGGAAGGCCTGGGAAATCTCTGCCTGCCTTCCGTCGTCCTGCAGAGTCCGAAGTCCCAGCAGCCAGTCGAGTGGAACCTCCTGGTTGATGTCTATCATCGGAAATTTCAGAGAGTCGTAATAGCCGCCGGGCATCAGGTTTTTACGGATGGAATCAATCTTTTCTATCAGGGAAAAGCTGGCTGCTTTCCCGTCGGCAACGGCCATGAAGACCTTATCGCCGGACTTGGCCGGCAAAGCAGCAACGGGATGGGGATACGAAGGAGACGTGTAAGCCTCGAACTTCGAATCCGGCTCCATTCTTACTCCGGGGTACTTCTTCCCCAGGGAAACGACAACGATTTCCAGTCCTTCCTTAAGCCATTCGGCCATCACGTCCAGAATGGAAACCACTCCGAACTCCTCCGGCCGGAAGTCGCCAAGCCTGATATCAAAACCTTCTTTCTGTAAAATGCGGTTGAGCTCCTGGGCGCTGAAACTGGCCCAGTT
>JAQUTZ010000021.1:0-2874 GCA_028694095.1 Minisyncoccota bacterium
TGATAATTGTAGCATATTGTGGATAATCGGACTTGACCCGCCTCTTTAAGGCTGGTATCTTTAAAGAAGAGCTTGAATATGGATAGCATACCAGATTTGGCCCGTAAAACGATAATTAAGGCAGAAAGGTGGATAGGGCCTAAAAAAGTTAATTGGCTGAAGGGCAGATTAACGGCGGTTAGTGAGTACTTAAAGGGTTCTAAGAAAGACCCCTTGCTTTATTTAGGCTCTTTGGCGGTAGCCTTATTCGCAGTCGTAACCCTTATCGCCGCTCCTTCATCTGCAAACGTTGACAGTTTTCTTTTAAACGACGGTCCCCAGTCTAACGCGGGGGCCTTTTTAATGCCCACAGAGAGAATAAAAGAGTCTCCGGAGCTGACCTTAATAGAAAAAAACAGCTTGGCCGCCGTATCCCCTCCCATTACCGTCACCCCCCAGGTTTTAGGGGCCTTGGCTGACGGAGCCGACTACGAGACCAGCAGGAAAGAGGTGATAGAATATACCGTTCAAAACGGAGACAGTCTTTGGGGAATAGCCCAGAAATTCAGTGTTTCAATTGATACGGTTATTTGGGCTAATGACATCGGAGGGGTGATTATACAGCCGGGCCAGAAACTGTTAATATTGCCGGTTTCGGGAGTCGTTCACGAGGTAAAATCGGGAGACACGGTGGGAGCTTTGGCTTCAAAGTATAAGGCGGAGGCGGAAGACATAATTGCCTTTAACGATATAAAAGGAGATATTTATAAAGGAGATAAGCTCATAATCCCCGGAGGACAGATGCCCTCGTACTCATCGGTGAGCCTTCCCAGCTCGAGCGTTGCCAATTTGAGCACCAATAATTTTTACGGCAAGTCCCATGCTTTTCCTTACGGACAGTGTACTTGGTGGGTTGCCCAGCAGAGGGCCATTCCTTCCTGGGGTAATGCCGTAGACTGGCTGCCAAATGCGGCTGCTGCCGGATATTCCACCTGCTCGGGTAGGTACTGCATACCCCAAACGGGAGCTGTAATATCTTTAGAGGGCCACAGGATATTCGGGCACGTCGGCTACGTTGAACAGGTTCAGGGGGATAAAATAAAGATATCCGAAATGAACTATATCGGCTGGGGAGAAATGAATTACAGGTGGATTACGGTTGGCGATCCTATAATTAAAGGATATATATACTAAAATGTCGGAATTTTCCCTTCTTTGGTTTTTATTAGTGGGCACAGTAGCCTATTTTTTAGTTGGGATAGTGGAAAGATTCGTTTCCTAATTCCCAGACAAACAAAAACCGCTGTAAGTCGAGCGGTTTTTTGTTTTTATCCGATTGGATTATTTCTCTTGGCAGTCCATACACAGCCTGGCTTCGGGATATATTCTCAGCCTTTTTTCGTCTATCTCCTTCCTGCAGTTTTCGCATTTGCCATACTCCCCTTTTGCTATCTTATCCAGGGCTATGTTTATGTCCCTTAGCTTTATTTCCAGGGCATATTCCACAGGCAGGCGGTTTCCGTAAGCTTCAACCTCGTCAGCGCCGGTTTCCAGGGCCGCTCCGCCGAATTCTCCATTCAGCTTGGGAAACTTGCTGTCCCAGTCGTCTTTCAGGTTAGGGTCTTTCTTGGCGATAGCCTGCAGTTCGCCTTTGACTATTTCCCTTTCTTTTTCCAGGCGTTCTTTTAGCTCTTCAATTAGTTTTTTATCCATATATTTAACTGTAATTAAATAATACCAGAAAAAAACAAAAACAAAAAGGGACTAGCAAGCCCGCGATGTTTTAAAAAATGGAGCTTAGTCCCTTTTGAGAGGCAACTGCCTCTTTATGTGTGAGCCGAAACCCAGCTTTACTGCTAAGGTGTCAGCTGAAAGGTGCTGATTACATTATCTCACAATCAAAAGGCCCGGTCAAGTCCGGGCCCAAAACGTGTTTTACGAACAAAAATAAGTTTTACTGTCTGTTTTTCCACATCTTTTCCCCAGTTCGGCCTATTCCAGTATTGATTTAAAGTACTCCCAGTCAAAATTCCAAGGGTCGGTTTTTCTTTCCGGAGCGATGTCGTTATGGCCTAAAATGTTTTCATCGGGGACAAGATAGCTTTTTCTCAGGTAATTTACCAGAGAAGCCAGGGATTGATACTGGAATTCCGTAGGGTTGTCTTCTTCGGAGTTAATAAGCTCGATTCCTATGGAAAAATTATTGACGCCGATCCGGCCGTCGGGCATTTGGCTCTGGCCTGCGTGATAGGCAACAGCTTCCTCTGGCGCGGTTTGGTAAATGGTTCCGTCCCTGTTGATTAAATAATGAGCAGCTACTTGGTACATTTCATATTCCTCCAAAACTCCGTTCAGGCTGTAGATATCTCCCCCTAAAGCATTATATATGCTGTGAACGATAATAGTGTCTATTGTTCTGGGCGTATCGGGGATTGAGTAGCCGAAATCCAGCATCATTTGGTTGATTTCGGGGTTATTTTCTTCTTCCTGCGGCAGGCTTTCTTCTTCGGAGTTTTCTTCTTCAAGCTGTTCTCCTGATTCCCCTACCGGCTCTTCTGTATTCTCGGACTCCTGAAGTTCTGATGCAGTTTCTTCTTGCTGTTGCGGCAAAGAGGTTTCTTCAAGAGTTCTTTCTCTTACCACAAAATACCAATACCAGAAGGTTGCAACAGCTCCAAGCAGAGCCAAAACAAGAATAGACAGAACTACTCTTATCCATATTTTTTCAGCGGAAGGCTTTTCTTTAGGAGTTTTATGTAAAACCGGAGGTTCTTTCCTGGGAGGTTCGGGTTTCTTGGCCGCTGGTTTTTGCGGCGCAGGAGGTTCGGGCTTCTTGGGTTCCTCTTTTATAAATCTTTCCGGTTTGGGAATTTCCGGCTTAGGCGGAGGAGGCGG
>JAQUTZ010000021.1:2974-8112 GCA_028694095.1 Minisyncoccota bacterium
GGCGGCGGCTCTCTCTTGGGCTCCGGCTTTATCTCCGGCTTTGGAGTAATTATCGGGGGCTTAGGCGGTTCAGGGGGCTTGGGAAATTCAGGCTTTATTTCGGGTTCCGGGGGTTTAGGCGGCTCCGGTCTTTTGAGCTCGGTTTCGAGGGTTTTTGGCGGTTCAGGTTTTACTTCTTTCGGTTTAATAGAAGGAGGCTTGGGAGGTTTTGGAGGCTCCGGAGGCTTGGGAAACTCGGGCCTTGTCTCTGGTTTTGGAGGTTCGGGCTTAGGCGGTTCGGGTTTGGGAGCAGGCGCCGGTTTTTGCGCCGGGATAGAGGGCTCTTCTTCCCCCGCCTTAGATTCTACTCTTTCCAGGAACTTTTTTCTTTCCTCCTCCTCTTTATTGTAAACCCGTCCCAGGCTTTTTTTGAAAGCCTCTTTTCTTTCTTCGGCGGTTTGCTTTTTTCCCGAAGCTTCTTCTTTTTCTCTCTCTTCCAGCTCCTCTTTTGCCGCAGCCAATTCCTCTTCTTTCTTTCTCGCTTCCTCTTCAGCTTCAATCCTTTTTTGGGATTCTTCGACGGCAACGTCTTTCTCCTCGGTTTCTTTTTCAGCTTCTTTTTGGGCCCTAACCCTGGCAATCCTTTGCCTTTCTTCCCGGGCCTCTTCTTCCCTTAAAGCGGCCACGTCTTTATTCATGGTCCGGATTTCTCCCCTTTTGAGGTATTGAAGCTTTTCCTCTTTTGGTTTAGGGCTTTTTTCTTCGGGCATGTTTTAGTTTCTCTTCGTTTTAATGAAGAGCCTCCTTGCGGGACAGGTTTATCCTGCCCTGTTCGTCTATTGAAATTACTTTTACGGGAACAATGTCTCCAACGTTTACCACGTCTTCTACTTTTTCAACCCTTCTGTCGGCCAGCTGGGAAATATGAACCAGTCCTTCCTGCCCCGGCAGAATTTCTACGAAAGCTCCGAAATTCATGATTCTTTTTACCTTTCCCTGGAATACCTCCCCTACTTCCACTTCTCTCACTATGTTCTTTATCCATTCAACGGCTTTTTTGGCGGCTTCGTCTTTTTCTCCGGTGACGAATACTTTGCCGTCGTCTTCAATATCTATCGATACTTCGCACTTGTCGATGATTTCATTGATAATTTTTCCTCCCGGACCGATTACTTCTCTTATCTTATCAGGTTTAATGCTAAAGGTGTAGATTCTCGGAGCCCAGGGAGACATTTCTTTGCGGGGTTCAGGCAGGGTTTTTTCCATTTCCTTAATGATGTGCTCTCTGGATTTTTTAGCCAGCTCCAAGGCCTCTTCCATTATTTTTTCGCTAATTCCTTCAACTTTCACGTCCATTTGAATTGCTGTTACGCCTTCTTTGGTTCCGGCCACCTTAAAGTCCATGTCTCCGTGGTGGTCTTCGGGTCCCTGGATGTCGGCAACCAGCTTGTAATTGCCCGAGGAGTCGCTCATCAGTCCTACTGCTATTCCGGCGGCAGTAGATTTAACGGGTACTCCCGCATCCATCATAGCCAAACAGGCTGCCGAAACGGAAGCCATTGAGCTGGAGCCGTTGGAGCAGAGGATTTCCGTTACCGCCCTTATGGTGTAAGGGAACTTTTCGATATCGGGAACGAGCGGGAAAAGGGCTTTTTCGGCCAGCATTCCGTGCCCGATTTCCCTTCTTCCCGGCCCTCTCATCGGCTTTACTTCGCCCGAACTGTAGGGCGGGAAGTTGTAATGGTGCATGAATCTTTTCTTCCCTCTTATTTCCATTCCTTCAAGCAGCCTGACGTCTCCCGGAGAGCCGAGAGTGAGGATGGAAAGGGCCTTGGTTTCTCCCCTCATAAAAAGGCCGGTTCCGTGGGTCCTGGGCAGAAGGCCGACTTCCGTTCCCAATGTTCTTATCTCATCCAGCTTCCTGCCGTCGGGCCTCCGGTCTTTCTTTATGATGTTTTCGTGGATGGTTTCGTTAAGCTTTTCCTCAAAATACGAATTAACGTATTTTTCCTTGCCCATTGAAGGGTACTTTCCTTCAATATAGTAGATGAGCTCTTTTTTCAGGCCGTTGATATTCTCCATTCCCTGATTGCCCTTCTCTTTGTAAAGAATTTCTTCTATTTTGTTGCCTAAATATTCGTTGATGTCATTTTCCAGCGCTTCGTCTTTGGGAGGAGCGGGGATTTCGGCTTTTTCTTTGCCGAGCTTTTTGACGATTTCTTTTTGCAGTTCTACGAGCTCTTTTAACTGGGGCTTGGCGAACTGGTAAGCTGCAAGAATGGAATCTTCTTTGGCTTCCTCTCCTTCAAATTCAATCATGTTTATCAGGAAATCTTTTTCTCCCTCCATTCCGGCAATCAAAAATTCCAGATTAGCCTTGCCTCTCTGTTCGTAGGTCGGATTGAGGATAAATTCGTCGTCTGTCCTGCCTACCCTGACGGTTGAAATCGGGCCCATCCAGGGAATGTCGGAAATTGAAAGGGCGATGGAGGCCGCCAACAGCCCGATGGTGTCGGGGTCGTTTTCCCCGTCCCAGGAAAGGCAGGTTACCACCACCTGAATTTCCCTGCGGAGGTGCTTTGGGAATCTCGGGCGTATAGCTCTGTCTATGGATCTGGCGGTTAAAATAGCTTCATCGGAGGGCTTCGTTTCCCTTCTTATAAACCTGGAGCCGAGAATTTTCCCGGCTGCATAGAATTTCTCTTCGTATTCGACGGTCAAAGGAAAGAAGTCTATCCCCTCTCTTTCGTAGTCGGACATTACGGCAGTGGCCAAAACCACGGTGTCGCCGTATCTGACCATGCAGCTGCCGTTGGCTTTTTGGGCCAGGTCCCTTATTTCAACAGTTAATTCTTTGTCTCCGATTTTCTTTTTGAATTTATCCATTATATTTTAAGATTACTTTTTCAATAAATATTTCTGAGGAGTAGCGCCCATATCTACGAACTCATCGGCTACCTCCTTCAGTTTAGAGGAGGTTGATTTACCGAAAGCCATAACCTCCACTCTTTTTCCTTGGTTTTTAAGATATTCAACCAGCTGGATGAAATCTCCGTCTCCGGAAACCAGAACGATGACGTCTACGCTGTTTGCCGTTTTTATCGCGTCAACGCTGATACCCACGTCCCAGTCGGCTTTTTTCATGCCGCCGTAGAATTCCTGCAATTCCCTTACCCTGGTTTCAATGCCCAGCTTGGTGAGCGCCTCGAAAAACGGCTTTTCTTCTCCGGTTTTAGTTTTAACCACGTATCCGAAGGCTCTAACGAGCTTCCGGCCGCTGACCGCAGTCTTCATTATTTCTCCGAAGTTGGTTTTGGCTCCGTAGAGATTCTTTGCAGAATGGTACATATTCTGCACGTCTATAAAGGCGGCGATTCTTTGATCTTTATGTTTAGCTAACATAATGTTTTTAAATTATGCCTTGGAGAACCAAAGCAGGGCCTATTTTTTAAGGCCGATTTTTTTGATGGTGCTGTTGTACCTTCTGGTGTCTTCCTCCTTAAGATAATTGAGAAGCTTTTTCCTCTTGGACACCATTTTTAAAAGTCCCCTTTTGGAGTGGACGTCCTTTTGGTGTTTTTTTAAATGGGAAAGCAGCCTTTCTATCTCTTCCGTCAAAAGGGCAATCTGCACTTCGGGAGAGCCGGTGTCGGCTCCGTGAAGCTTGTATTTTTCTATTATTTTGGCTTTTTCTTCTACTGTTAACATATTTTTATTTTTTATATGGTGAAAACATTTCCATTACTTCTTGCGAACCGTTGGACCTTTTATTGTTAGCGTGGTGCGCTGTCAAATATTCGAATAAATCCAGATAGTCGTTGAGGAGCCTGGGCATCAGAAAGTTTTTCTTTACCGATTCCTTGGCTCTTCTCCCTATCCTTCTGGCCATATCGGGATTGCGAATAAGCTTGACTATCTTTTGAGCGGTTTCTTCCGGGGTGGCGGCGACAAATCCGTTTTCCCCGTCTTTTATCTGCATTTTTATCCCCCCGGCTTTTCCTCCTATTACCGCTTTTCCCTTCCACATTGCTTCTGTTACCGTCAGTCCGAAGCCTTCTTTTACTGATTTCTGAAGAACTACGTCCGAGGCCACTTGCAGGGCGTTAACAAAGGTATCTACCTTCAGCCCTCCGAGAACGTTGGGGTCGGAGAACAGGAAAGCGTCGGGATCGTTGCCTACTTCGGCTTTAACCTTCTTGTAAACCTTCAATCCCTCCGGGTCGTCCTGGGCTAAAAACAGTCCGGCCATGGCCAGCTGGAGATTGGGAATTTCTTTTTTGGCCAGTTTATATGCTTTAACAACTCCCAAAGGATCCTTCCAGGGATCGAATCTTGAAACCTGGGTAACCAGGGGTTTCTTTATATCTATCCCAAGGCTTTTTGCCACCTCCAGGCAGTATTTTTCATCCATGGGCTGGTTTTTCGACATTAAAGGATCAATTGCCGGAGGAAATACCACGGCTTCCTTTTCTACTTCCGGCCTGACAAATTCCTTTGAGCTGACTACTACCCGGTCATACATCTCCAAAAATCCCGCTACGAATTCCCAGACGTCTTGATTCGGCGAGCTTAAATCGATATGCAGCCTGCAGACTGACGGATGGAAGTGGGGCAGGTATTGGATGACTCCGGCGGGCTGGGGATCGTGGACCACCCAGACGTCTGCTTCCATATCCTTCATCATTGTTGCCGTTCTGGCCATGTGCTGGATGTACCTTTTCCTGGCGCTGAAGGGGAAGTCGTACATTTTTCCCTGCAGGGCGTTGTGCATCTCTTTCGTTATTTTAAAGAAGTCCTCTCTGGCTGGAATCGTGTACCAGTTCGCCTTCAATCCTATTCCCTTCATCAGCGGGACAAGGCTTTTTAGAATTTCCGCCACTCCCCCGCCTCGAGGCGTGGAGTTAACCATGTTAACCTTTAGCCCTTTTAGGCGTTCTGCTTTCTTCTTTATCTCCTCGTATTGTTTTCGACTTATATATTCTCTATAGTCCTCGATTTTTTTAACGGGAGTCTGAACTTTAGGTAGCATATATATTCATTTTACAGAAACAAGGAAAAGAGGCAAATCCGGCTTTTCCCCTCCTTGTGCCTCGCGCAGGAGTCGAACCTGCAACCTTGGCGTTAAGAGCGCCCTGCTCTGCCAATTGAGCTAGCGAGGC
>JAQUTZ010000022.1:0-2802 GCA_028694095.1 Minisyncoccota bacterium
CTGGGAGCGATGATTTTGGGAGATAAGAGCAGAATGCCAGAAGATCTGAAAGAAAAACTCAATATCGCCGGCCTCAGGCATATTACCGCCATTTCAGGAATGCACGTTACTATTATTTCCCTTATTTTAATGCAATTTTTATTAGGAGTAGGGTTATGGAGGGGCCAGGCTTTCTATGTTGCTTTGTCCTTTTTGGCTCTTTTTGTAATTATGGTCGGCCTGCCTTCTTCTGCTGTAAGAGCGGCAATAATGGCCGGTAGCCTTCTTTGGGCTCAAAAGATTGGCAGGGGAACTTCGGCTTTCAGGCTGATTGTTTTTGCCGCGGTAATTATGCTTGCCATTAATCCTTTATTATTAAAATACGACGTCGGCTTTCAGCTTTCTTTCTTGGCTGTAACCGGAATAATTTTTCTCTCGCCGCGCTTTAAACAATGGTTCAGAAAAATTCCCGACCAAAAGTTCGTCAACTTAAGAAGCATTTTGGCGATGACTTTGGCTGCTCAGGCTTTTACCCTTCCGGTGTTGGTTTCCAGTTTCGGCCGGTTTTCTCTAATAGCTCCTATTTGCAATATTTTAGTCCTGCCTGTTTTGCCTTTTATTCTCGCTTCGGGATTTATTTTTTCTTTAGCCGGCCTTTTATGGCAGCCTTTAGGGTGGGCGCTGTCCTGGCCCGCTTGGCTGCTCCTGACTTACGTTTTTAAAATCGCCGAATGGTTTTCCAGCCTTCCGGGAGGCTCAATAGTTTTTTAGGAACCAGTCTTTTTCTGTGTTAAAATACAGTTAGAGAAATGCCCAAATTAGAAAACAAAAAGACAAAAAAAGAAGCTTGGGTGGTGGCCGTAGATATGGGATACGGGCATCAGAGGAGCGCTTATCCCCTTAGGCATCTTTCCCCGCAGGGCCGGGTGATTAATGCCAACAGCTACGAGGGTATTCCCCAAAAAGACAGAAGGATATGGGAAGCTAGTAAGAGGTTCTACGATTTCATTTCCACTTTCAGAAGGGTGCCCGTGATAGGCAAATTAGCCTTTGCAATTTTCGACAGATCCCAGAGAATTCTCTCTTTCTATCCGTCCAGGGATTTATCCAAGCCGACCTTTCAGCTGAAGCAGAACTACAATTTTATTAAAAAGGGCTGGGGAAAGGACTTGATAGAAAAGCTGAAAGAAAAACCGCTTCCGCTGATTACTACTTTTTTTACGCCGGCTTTCATGGCCGAGTTCTATGATTATCCGGAAGAGATTTACTGCGTCATTCCCGACGCCGACATTTCCCGGAGCTGGGCGGCATTGAATCCGAAAAAAAGCAGGATTAAATATTTTGTTCCCAATTCAAGAACTGCCGAGCGCCTTCAGCTTTACGGAGTTAGTCCCGATAACATATTTTTGACGGGATTCCCCTTGCCCAAGGAAAACATAGGGGGAGAGGATATGGCCGTTTTAAAGGGCGATTTTAAGCAGAGACTGGCCAATCTTGACCCTCAAAAAAGATATTACGGAACTTACGGAGAGATGGTTAAAAGGGAGCTGGGAGGGCTTCCCTCGCCTTCTCGTCCTCTGACTATCATGTTCGCTGTCGGAGGGGCTGGCGCGCAAAAGGAGCTGGGAGTGGAAATAGTAAAGAATTTAGCTGAAAAACTTAAAAGCGGAGAGGTGAAAATTATATTAGTAGCCGGCATCAGAAAAGAAGTCAGGGATTATTTTCTTGAAAACTTGGATAATCCGGAAAAAGTCGAGATTATTTTCGCTAAAGACATTAATTCCTACTTTGGCAAATTCAACGAGGCTTTGAGAAAAACCGATATTCTTTGGACCAAGCCCTCTGAATTATCGTTCTATTCCGCTCTCGGCTTGCCTATTTTAGTGGCGCCTCCCATCGGTTCTCAGGAAAGGTTTAACCAAAGATGGCTTTTAAGGTCGGGATTCGGATTGTCTCAGGGAAAGCCGGACCATACCAAAGAGTGGCTTTTCGACTGGCTGGATAAAGGATATTTTGCGGAAAGCGCAATGGAAGCCTATATGGAGGGCCGGCAATTAGGAACCTTTATTATAGAAAAACTATGCTGTGGCTGATTGTCGCCTTATCGGGCTACTTCCTTTTAGCCCTGGTGAATATAATAGACAAGCATCTTTTAAAGAGCAGGATACCCGATCCCAAGGTTTACGCTTTTTACGTCGGCTTTCTGGGAATTGTCGTTCTGGCCGCCGCTCCTTTCGGATTGCTGGAAATTCCAAGTCTTTCTGTTTTCTTATTGGCAATGCTGGCCGGCGCCAGCCACGTTCTGGCCATCTGGTTTCTCTTTTCGGGTCTTAAGAATTTCGAAGCCTCGAGAATCGTTCCGGCGGTCGGCGCCCTTCTCCCTATTTTCACTTTTACTTTCACCTTCCTTTCCGGGGAAGCGGAAAGGATGCTGGGATTGCGGGAGATAGGCGCCTTTCTTTTGCTGGTGGCCGGCACCATATTGATTACCTATCAAGGAAAAAACTTATTGTCGAAAAACAGCCTGAAAACCGCCGCCGTTTCAGCTTTTTTCTTTGCCGCTTTTTTTATTGCCATTAAATTCGTCTATCTTTCCCATCCATTTATCAGCGGGATAATTTGGAGCCGGGTGGGCGCCTTTTTGGCCGCCTTGTTTTTCCTCTTTTCAAAAGACGTCAGAAATGATATTTTGGGTGGGGCGAAAATAGCCAAAGAAAAAACTTGGCTCATACTTATTCCCAATCAGCTGCTGGGATCTGCGGCTTTGGTGCTTCAAAACTGGGCCATAGCTTTGGCCCCTCTCGCTTATCTCGGCATAATTAA
>JAQUTZ010000022.1:2902-8097 GCA_028694095.1 Minisyncoccota bacterium
ACCATGTACAAAAAAGTCTGGGTTCATCAGATTAATCGCTATATCACGTATCCCTTTCCTTCTGTTTTTTACCACCGGAAAGCGGAAATCGTCAGAAAGGTCTTTGGAAAAGAGGTAATCGGCGTCGAGCTTCAGGCCGAACCATGGGGCCCGAAACTTTTATATGATTCGCCTCTCGAGGAACAGGAAAAAACAATGAACCTGAATCAGTTTAAATATAATATCGAGTTTGCCAAAAATACCGGAATAAGCGAGTTTTATTTATGGGGAGCGGAATGGTGGTATTGGATGAAGGAAAAGCAAAACGATTCTGCTATTTGGGAAGAGGCAAGAAAATTATTCTAAAATGTCCGTACCGTATTATCTTAAAATAGGGAAATCCTCCGACTTGAAAAGCAAGAAAGAGAGGAGGCTCTACCGGACCCTGGAAATGTTTCCCGGGCTTTTAAGCTGGACCACCTTAATCCTTATAGTCGTTCTTTCCTGGCTTCAGCCTCTTTGGATGGCCATATTCGTCATATCCTTCGTTATTTATTGGCTCTTCAGGACCTCTTATTTCTCTTTCCATCTTTCAGCTTCTTACAAACAAATGGGGAAGAATAAAAAGACCGACTGGATGGAAAAAATAAAATCTTTGCCGGGAACCCGATGGGAAGACATTTACCACGTAATAGTATTTCCGGTGTATAAAGAGCCTCTCGAAATAGTCAGAAGTTCCTTGGATTCGGTTTTAAAAAACGATTATCCGAAAGAAAAAATAATAGTGGTTTTGAGCTGCGAAGAAAAGGCCGGGGAAGAGGGCAGGGAGATGGCCAAAGCCATAGAAAAAGAATTCAAGAATAAATTCTTCAAGCTTTTTATCACTTTTCATCCTTCCGACATTCCCGGAGAGCTGGCCGGCAAGGGTTCTAATGAAACTTGGGGGCTCAAGAGGGCCAAAGAAGAAATAATTGATCCGTTAGGCATTTCCTATGAAAACATCATTGTTTCTTCTCTGGATGGAGATACCAGCTGTTTTCCGAAATATTTCAGCTGCTTAACTTACAGCTACCTAACCGTTAAAGATCCCACTCGAGCCAGTTTTCAGCCCATACCTCTTTTTACTAACAATATTTGGGAAGCCCCGCCTATTTCCAGGATGTTTTCTTTTTCAGCGACTTTTTGGCAGATGATGTGCCAGGAAAGGCCGGAAAAGCTTTTGACTTTCTCTTCTCACTCCATGAGCTTTAAAGCCTTAGTTGACGTTGATTTTCGCCAGGTTAATGCTGTTTCCGATGATTCCCGAATTTTTTGGCAGTGCTTTTTAAAGTACGACGGCGATTATCGGGTGGTGCCTCTCAATTATCCCATTGCCATGGACGCCAACGTAGCCAAGAGTTTTTCTCAGACGATGAAGAATGTTTACAAGCAGCAGCGGAGGTGGGCCTATGGAGCGGCCGACATTGCTTACTTTCTTTTCGCTTTCAGGAAGAACAAAAAGATACCATTTAAGAAAGAATTTTTTATGGCTCTTTCGGTTATCGAGGGGCATTGGTCGTGGGCGACTAATGCCATCATCATATTTTTATTGGGCTGGCTGCCTTTAGTTCTCGGGGGAGAGGAGTTCTCCCGGTCCCTGCTTTCCTACAACCTGCCGATTTTTACCAGCAGAGGATTGACCTTGGCCATGCTGGGTCTGCTGGGTTCGGCATACTACACTATCATGATGTTGCCTCCCAAGCCCCCTTTGTATAAAAAAAGAAAATATCTTTTTTTCGCGTTGGAATGGCTCTTGCTTCCGGTAGTAATGATTTTCTTCACTTCTTTTCCTTCACTGGAGGCTCAAACCAGACTGTTGATGGGGAAATATATGGGATTTTGGACTACCCCTAAAATAAGAAGACAGCAATGATTTCGGTAATAATTCCAGCCTACAACGAAGAAAAAAATATCGGCTCCTGCCTGGAGTCGCTTTTTTCCCAGAAAGACGCTACTGACTGGGAGATCATAGTCGTTGATAACGCAAGCAGCGACAGAACGGCCGAAATAGCCTCCGGATTTCCGGGAGTAAAAATAATCAAAGAGCCGAAAAAAGGGGTGACCTTAGCTAGAAACAGGGGAGCTGCCGAAGCCCGGGGGGATATTTTGTTTTTTCTTGATGCCGACGCGATTGTCCCTTCCGATTACCTTAAAAGGATTTCAGAAAAGTTCGAAAAGGACAAAGACCTGATCGTGGTGTCCGGCCCTTACTCTTACGCTATAGACAGCAATTTTTACATTAAACTCGCCCTATTTTTCGTTTATTATTTTCTGGCTTGGCCCGCAGAGTGCTTTTTTAACCGCTTTCTTGGCTTGGCCTCATCTCTCAACGCCGGAAATTTCGCGGTTGTCAAAAAACACTTTTTGGAAGTAGGAGGCTTTAACGAAAACATAGCTCTTTTCGGAGACGAAGCTGATCTGGCTTATCGGCTGGGAAAGCGGGGAAAGATAAGGTTCTTTCTGAATTTGAAAGTAAGAAGCTCGGCGCGCCGCTTTAAAAAAGAGGGCGTTCTCAGATTGTGCGCAAAATACGTTTTAAATGTTATTTGGCCGGTTATTTTTAAAAAACCGTTTACCAAAGAATACATCGACGTAAGATAGATTGACAAAATTTGGATTGCCGGTTAAAAAGCACCAAGCAATGCTCATTAATAAATAGAAGGAGTTGCAAATGATAGTTAGAGAGATTAACCCGCGTTCCAAAGGCGAGGTGAAAAAATTCATTGAATTCCCTTTCGAACTCTATAAAGATTCGGATTTCTGGGTGCCTTTTATGGAATCAGATGTCAAAGCGGCTTTTGACGCAAAAATGCATCCCTTTTACCGCCATTCTACGGCCGCCTTTTTTGTCGTAGAAAGCGGAACAAAGCGGCTGGCCCAGGTGGCGGTTATGCATAACAGGCGCTACAACGAGTTTCACAAAAAAAAGACCGCCCTATTCTACTACTTTGATTCTGTAGACGACGTTGAGGCAGTTGAGCTGCTGTTTGAAGCCGCTTCCTGCTGGGCTCGGAGGCGCTTCTTGTCGGAGATTACAGGACCACTGGGATTTCACGCTTTGGACGGAAGAGGAGTGCTGGTGGAGGGCTTCCATCGTTTGCCGGCCACGGGGATTCCATATAACCATCCATACTACGACTTCCTGCTATCTGCCGCCGGGTTCGAAAAGAAAAGCGATTTCCTTTCCGGAATCTTAAAGTACCAGGATTTTTCGCCCCGTTTCTACCGAATTAAAAACAGGGGCGGGGAGCGTTTTCAAGTGAAGTCGTTTTCCGGAAAAAGGGAGCTTCTATCCTGGACAGAAAAAATGAGGTGGATTTACAATCAGACCTTCACGGAGCTCATCGACCATTATCCAATGAGCCGGGAAGAGATGGATTTTACCGCTGCCAGACTTATTGACATAGCCGATCCCCGCTTGATTAAAATAGTCATGAAGGGCGAGAATCCGGCCGGATTTATCCTTGTTTATCCCAATATCGTCAGGGGGATAAAGAAGGTTAAGGGGAAAATATTTCCCTTCGGCTGGTTTCATTTGCTCAAGGAGATGAGAAAAACCAGAAGAGTTGATTTTAACGGAGTAGCCATGCTTCCCGAATATCGGGGAAGGGGAGGCAATGCGGTTCTTTACTCCGAGCTCAAAAAATCACTGGAGGACTTCCGGTTTGAGGAGGGCGAAGTCGTCCAAATCGAGGAGGGCAATGGAAAAAGCCTGGGAGAGATAGGAATGCTTAATGTTGACTGGTGCAAGCGGCACCGGATTTACTCAAAAAGTTTGTAAAATAAAGCGGGGTTTCGACTCCGCTTTTAGTTTGATTTTTTAAAGAACTGTATTAAAATGTAACTATGAATTCCAAGGTTTACCTTGATTACGCCTCTACGACCCCCATCGACCCTAAGGTTTTAAGGGATATGGTGCCGTATTTAAGAAAAGAGTTCGGCAACGCTTCTTCGGTTCACGGCTACGGCCAAAGGGCTTTGGCGGCAGTGGACCAGGCGCGGGGGCGGGTAGCCGAGTTTTTGAACTGCCGGGCAGACGAGGTTTTCTTTACCGGCTCGGCAACCGAGGCTGACAATTTGGCTATTTTTGGGACGGTTAAGGCCTTAGGAGGCCCTCAAAAAAAGCCGCATATTATAATATCTTCAATTGAGCACCATGCCGTTTTGGAGCCCTGCCGGGTTTTACAAAAGGAGGGAGCCGAGGTGACCTTTTTGCCCGTTGATAAAGAAGGATTAGTTTCGGTTTCTAACTTAAAGAAAGCCCTGAAAGACAATACCGTTTTAATCTCCATTATTTACGCAAATAATGAAGTGGGCACGATTCAGCCGATAGCCGAAATAGGAAAAGTTTTGAAAGAAAGAAAAAAGAAAATATATTTCCATACTGACGCCGTTCAGGCAGCCAATTATTTAAATTGCGACATTGAAAAACTGGGAGTAGATATGCTGACATTAAGCTCGCATAAGATTTACGGACCAAAGGGCGTCGGGGCTTTATTCGTCAAAAAGGGCACTCCCATTGAACCGATGATATACGGAGGCGGCCACGAGAGAGGATTAAGGTCGGGTACGGAAAATGTAGCTGGCATTGTTGGTTTGGGGGCGGCAATCAAAGAGGCGGGCAGCCCTAAGACCGAAGTCAATATTGTTAAGGTGAGGCAGCTGCGGGACAAGCTGATTAAAAAGATTCCCAAGCTTATTCCCGACGCTGAGCTTAACGGCTCCTTGGAGAAAAGGCTTCCTAACAACGTTAATTTCGGTTTTGAGGGTATTGAGGGCGAGGCTTTGCTGATGGCCCTGGACCAAAAGGGCTTTGCGGTTTCCACGGGATCGGCTTGTTCGTCTCACAATCTGGAATCTTCGCACGTTCTTCTGGCCTTGGGAATTCCGGAAGAAAAATCCCACAGCTCGCTTAGGATTTCTCTGGGGAAATTTAACACCGACAAAGAAATAGACAGATTTTTAAAGGTTTTGCCCCAGGTGGTGGGAAGGCTGAGAGAAATATCAGGATACAAAAAATAATATGGCAGAATACTATTCCAAAAAAGTAATAGAGCATTTTACCAATCCCAAAAATATGGGTGAAATTAAGGATGCCGACGGAATCGGCGACACCCAGAATTTAAGGTGCGGGGATGTGATGAAGATATATATCAAGGTTGAAAAGAAGGGAAATA
>JAQUTZ010000023.1 GCA_028694095.1 Minisyncoccota bacterium
TTCCAGGATTTCCAGCTGTTTTTCTTTATCGCCCGAGATGGTTTCGGCGTAGGTTTTGAATTTCTCCATTGCTTCCGGAGTTATGCTTTCAATTGTTGTTCCGAGCCTATTGAGGGTATTGTCTATAGCCCCTCTGATTGCCTCTCTGGCTTCTTCGGGAACCTTTTCTTCCAATTCTTCTAGAATCTCTATGTTCCTAAATTCCTTGAATTCGCTGCCTTTAACCTCTTGGAGGTTTTTTTCCAGCCTTTCTCTTATTTGCTCAGGGTCTTCTTCAAGCCTACTCATTACTTCTCCAAATTTCTCCAAATGCTCCTCCCTGGCTTCCTTTATCTTTTCGAAAACTTCTTCCGGGACCTGCTCTTCGAGATTTTGGAGAATTCGCTGATGCAGAGTTTGCTGCTGGATAAATTTATCCAGGAACGTTCCCACCTGCTCGTTTTCCTCGGCCCTTTCCCTGATTTTATCAGCCGCTTCCTTGGCTGTTTGGATTTCTTCTTGATAATTCTGGATGCCTCTTTGCACGGCTTCGCTTTCTTTTCCGAGTTCTACCATTTTTTGGACTTCAATCAATTTTTCGTTGGCAAATCTTTCCCTTAGCTCTGCTTTCTTTACGGGATTAAAAGTAAAGGCTGACTGGATGGTTCTGCCCCAGTTTTTTAAGAAATAAAAGGGACTGTCGGGAAGCAGTGTGGGCTCTTCTACACCCAGATCTTCCGCAAGAACCTCTTCGTCGAGAGTAACCTCCTCGGTATCTGCAACGTTTGATTCTTCTTGGGCCGAAATTGCCAGTCCGGAAAATAAAAATGTAACAGAAAGAATTATAATCGCCAAATTTTTCATGCGGTTGTTTATTTTAATGCTTATTATTTATCGACCTTTAATTAGTGTATTTTTTCTTTTTTCTCTTTTAAGAACGACCTCCATTGCTCCAGGAATTCTACAAACATTTGAAAGGGCATATCCAAAAGCGAGTTGAATAAAACGGCCATAGCGTTGTATTTAGCCCATTGTCCGGAAAGCCATTTGCCAACCTGTATAACAGGCAACGAGAAGAGGTCGAAAAGGGTTCTTAGGAAAGTATCCTTTTCTTTTTCTACAACCAATTCTTTGGCTCTTTTTCTTATCTTAACTCCGGCAAAAGAAATCAGCGAGACGAACATAATGAAGATGGCTATTGAGACTATGCTGAAGTTAAGCTTGCTTAGGGCCCAAAATATGAATCCGAAGGTAGCGGCAAAACTGAGGAAATAAAGGAAGCCGAATGTGAGGCCGTAGGCAGCGCCCCTTTCTTTGGCCGGCCGTATTTCATAGACGCCGTTTTTCTCTCTTCCATAAGTTATTTTAATAACCTCCATTACCACGAGCTCTTCATTTTTCTTTGATGGGGGATGGATGCTTAAAACCAAAAAGAACATCAGCATCGGAGGAATGAGGATATTCAGGCCGATGGTGAAATAGCTGAATTGATCGGTTAGATATCTATCAAAAGGAACTTCTACGGCAAGCGCCACCAGCATTTTCGTTAAAAATATGGATAAAGTGCTGTAGACGGCCGCCCTTTTTATTCTGGTTTTAACCTTATTGAGCCTGCGTCTGTAGGCCTCCCTTATCTTGTTTTCCAAAACATCGGGATTTTCAAGGTATTCGGGAGCTTTTTCGGGATTTTCTCCGATAATATCTCCCAATATCAGATACGGGGTATCCTTCCTTTCGCAGATTTCATAGAATTTATCTCCTAGGGGATGGTTGAGGCTCTTTTCTATCCTGTCCCAGAGAGAGTAAATGCTGCCGGCCACTTTTTTAATTTCTTCCTCGGGCAGTCTGGTCCACTGGGGATGCCATTTTTTAAGGAGGTTGTAGCTTATCAAGGGAATGTCCAGCTTGAAAAGGGCCCTTTGTACTGCAATATATATTTGTGTGTTTTTTTCTTCCTCGGAAATAACTTTTCCGTTTTCTTTCAGCTGGATTTTATCCTTCATTTGTTCCAGCATAAATTCCATCAGGGCTCCTTCCTTAATCGGGGGAGCGAGTATTTCTTCCATTTCGCAGGCGGCAACAGCCAGAATCCAGTCGTAAAGGCGCATTTTCATTCTTTCTTTTTGCGGAGGTTCGGGAGCGTTTTCAGTGATAAAGACATATTTATCTATCATTTTCTGGACATCGGAGATTTTCTCTTCCGGAATAGAGTCATTGGGGAAGTGGCCTCCGCGAATAAGCTCTTGGATCAGCGGTTCGGCAATATCTTGGCCGTTTTTTTTCATAAAGAACCTTCTTTTCAGGACTCTCTCTATGGCCGTTCTTCTTAAAAGATGTTCTTCTCTCCAGTCGATTACCTCCCTGGCTTTTTCGTAAAAAGAAGCCACCCGGCTGGCGACTTCGTCAACAGAAATAGTGGCGCTCTCCGTTTTGAATCGGGAGGATTGGTGCCAATATTGGTATTTGTCTAAAAGCTTCTTGGTTGATTCGAGCAGTTCGGGCATAATTTTATGCTTTATTTTCAACTTCAAGCGAAGCGTCTTTCAGGAATTTTTCCAGCTTTGCCGCCCCCGTGTTTCCTTTTCCTCTTTTTCTTACCCCGACAGTTTCGTTTTTTATTTCCTCGTCTCCGACAATCAGGATGTATGGTATTTTTTGAATTTCTCCCTCTCTGATTTTTCTTCCCATGGTTTCGTTTTCTTCTTTGACTTTTACCCGGAAACCGGCTGATTCAATTTTTTCGGCAATTTGCCGGGCGTATTTTCGATGTCCTTCTCCTATCGGAACAACCCAAATTTGTTCCGGGGACAGCCACAAGGGCAGGGCTCCCGCGTAGTGTTCCAGCAGTACGCCGATAAACCTTTCGAGGGAGCCTACCAAGGCTCGGTGGATCATAATCGGCTGCTGTTTTTTTCCTTTCTGGTCAATATAGGTTACCTGCATTCTTTCCGGGACGTTGAAATCTACTTGCAGGGTGGTGCACTGCCAGGCTCGTCCTAAAGAGTCTTTTATCTTAATGTCTATTTTGGGGCCGTAAAAAACTCCTTCGCCCGGGTCTACTTGGTATTTTAGACCTACTTTCTCCAGGGCGTATTTAAGAGAGCTGGTGGCCTTTTTCCAGTTTCCTGGGGTTCCTACATATTTTTCCGGTCTGGTTGAGAGATAAACATCGTAGTCTTTAAAACCGAATTCTTTGAGTATTCCCAGCCCCAGCTTGAGGATTGAAACAAGCTCTTCTGACAGCTGGTCCGGAGTGCAGAAAATATGGGCGTCGTCCTGAGTGAAACCCCTGACTCTGGTTAACCCGTGCAGAACTCCGGATTTTTCAAATCTGTAAACGGTTCCCAGTTCGAAATATCGCAATGGAAGGTCGTTATATGACCTGAGCTGGGTTTGGTAGATTAGAATATGTCCCGGACAGTTCATTGGCTTTACCAGATAATCTTCGCCTTCCAGCTTCATGGGAGGAAAAAGGTTTTCCCGATAGAAGTTCCAATGCCCGGTGGTTTTCCAAAGAGACAGATGGGCTACGTGGGGCGTGGCCACTATTTGGTATCCGTTTTTTAATTGCTCTTCCACTAAATAGCTTTCGATGGTTTTTCTCAGTATCGCTCCTTTGGGGTGCCAAAGGGGAAGGCCGGCTCCGAATTTTTCGTCTATATGGAAAATATCCAGCTTTTGGCCAAGCAGCCTGTGATCTCTTTTTTCCGCTTCCGCCTGCAGCCGCAGATATTCATCAAGATCTTTTTTATTAGAGAAGGCGACTCCGTATATTCTTTGGAGCATTTTATTCTCTTCGCTTCCTTTCCAATAAGCTCCCGCTACCTTGGTGAGCTTAAAGGCATCGGGATTGAGCTCTTCTGTTGATTTTGCGTGGGGTCCGGCGCAAAGGTCGGTAAAATTGCCGCTTTCATATACGGTTACCTTGTCGCCCTTTATTTCTTTTATCAACTCAAGCTTGTAGGGCTGGCTCTTAAATATTTTTCTAGCTTCTCTTTTGGTTACGAATTTCTTCTTGAATTTTACCCCCTGCCTTATAATCTCCCTCATTTTCTTTTCTATTTTCGGCAAATCCTGGGGGGAAAGGGGATTATTCAGGTCGAAATCGTAGTAGAAGCCGTTTTCTATGGCCGGTCCTATTCCAAATTTAGCTCCGGGATAGAGCTCCTGGACCGCGTGGGCGAGAATATGCGAGAACGAATGGCGAACAGTTTCGATTTTCATATATATTATTGCTTTCGCTTAAGCGCGGAATTGTCGTTTAAGCTGTTATAATTAGAGATATTTTGCCTTTCCTCCTCATTGTCAATTATAGCAGAAAATAGCTTAAAGCCAAGTAAAAAGCCGGGAAGTTCCTCCCGGCCTTTCGACTGTATTTCCGATTAAGCATCGATGATTTCTTCGACCGTATTGCAGATTATTTTGGGAACATTATCCCTGTTATCCACCTTTCCTTTGATAAAAACGATTTTGTTTTCCTGGAACAAGGTCGGGTAGTTTTCCATTGTTGAGGGAAATACCACCACTTCTATTCTATTAGTATCGTCTTCCAAATTAACGAAAAGCATCGGCCGCCCGGTCTTGGTTATGATTTTCTTTACGCTTGAAATAACCCCCCCGACTTTAACCAGCTTGCCAATCAGGTCCTGGGAAACCTGTGCTATGGGGAGGCACTTTCTTTCCATAATCTTTTTGTATTTTTCTACCGGATGCCCCGACACGTAAAGGCCCAGTAGTTCTTTTTCCCACGTAAGCCTCTCTGTTTCCTGGGAGGCGGGAACGTCGGTCATGGCAAAATTGTTCGTAAGCTTCATGCCGTCGAAAAGTCCCTTTTGGCCGTTGGATTTATTCTTTTGGGTTTCCCGAGCATGATTCAAAAGTTTTTCAAGGTTGGAGAGAAGCTGGTTCCTTTCTCCTAATTTATCAAAAGCGCCGGCTTTGATGAGGCTCTCCAGGGATTTTTTATTCAAATCCTTGGAATTAACTCTGGAAACGAAATCGTCTATTGAGGCGTAATGGCCCCTTTCTTTTCTTTCTTGGAGGATTGCCTCCACTACGTTGTGTCCGACGTTTTTAATAGCCAGCAGTCCGAAGCGGATTTGGTTCTTTTGGGGCACAACGCTGAAGTTCATGAAACTTTCATTGACGTCGGGGGGGAGAACTTTGATTTTCATTTTTTCGCACTCTTCTATAAGTACGGATATTCTTTCTAGGTCCGCTCTTTCTGATGTCAGCACGGCAGACATGAATTCCACGGGGTAGTGGGTTTTAAGATAGGCGGTTTGGTAGGCGACAGTGGCATAGGAAGCCGAGTGCGAACGGTTGAACCCGTATCTGGCAAATGGCATAACCCATTCCCAGAGCTGTTTGGCAGTGGCTTCCTTGACGCCGTTTTTAATCATTCCGTCAATGAATTTTTCTTTTTGGGCCGCCAAAAGGGATTCGATTTTTTTACCCACGGCCTTTCTGAGAACGTCGGCTTCTCCCATAGTGAATCCTGCCAGCTGTCTGGCTATCTGCATGAGCTGCTCTTGATAAATGCATATTCCCTGGGTGTTTTTGAGTATCGGTTCCAATTTGGGATGGATGTATTCTATTTTCTTTTTTCCGAGTTTTCTTGATATGTAGTCGGGGATAAATTCCATGGGGCCCGGCCTGTAGAGGGCGACCATGGCGATTATGTCTTCGAACTCTGTGGGCTTTAACTGTTTCAGATATCTTCTCATTCCTCCCGATTCCAGTTGAAATACTCCGACGGTGTCGGCTTTCCTTAAGGTTTCGTAAGTGGCTTCGTCGTCTAGGGGGAGCTTTTGAATATCTATCGACTGGCCGTGGACTTTGTAAATCCTGGCCAGAGTATCTTCGATAATGGTTAGGTTTTTCAATCCTAAAAAGTCCATTTTCAAAAGCCCCAGATCTTCAATAGCGTGCATTTCATATTGAGTAACTATAGTGCCTTCGTTCTGGGTCGGATGCTGGAGGGGAACGACGGTTTCAAGAGGTTCTTTGGATATCACCACTCCGCAAGCGTGAGTGGAGGCGTGGCGTACGACCCCCTCAAGTTTTTTAGCCAGGTCTATGAGCCTTCTCGCTTTGTCGTCATAGTCGTAAGCCTGCTTGAATTCGTCTATTTTTTCCAAGGTTTGCTTTAATGAAAATCCGAAGGGAACCATTTTAGCCAGCTTATCGCAATATCCGTAAGGGTATCCCAAGGCCCTTCCGACGTCGCGGATTACGGCTCTGGCAGCCATCGTTCCGAAGGTTATTATCTGGGCCACCTTGTCGCGGCCGTATTTTTGGGCTACGTATTCTATGACTTCATCTCTTCTTCTGTCGGCAAAATCCAAGTCGATATCGGGCATGGATATCCTTTCCGGGTTGATAAACCTTTCAAAGAGAAGGTCGTAAGCTAAAGGATCAACGTTTGTAATGTTTAAAACGTAAGAAACCAAAGAGCCGGCTGCAGAGCCTCTGCCAGGTCCTACCACTATCC
The DNA here is from genome assembly GCA_028694095.1 of Minisyncoccota bacterium. Classification (GTDB taxonomy): domain Bacteria; phylum Patescibacteriota; class Minisyncoccia; order Minisyncoccales; family MHMH01; genus JACOYH01. The sequence continues at coordinate 6,473 of JAQUTZ010000023.1, forward strand.
TGTTTTCTTTCGCCCAGTTTACAAAATCCTGGACGATCAAGAAGTATCCGGCAAACCCCGTTTCAGCTATTACTGAAAGTTCGTAGTCGAGCCTTTCCTTAACCGCTTTTGAGGGCTTAGGATACCGGGTTTCCAGTCTTTGGTAGCAGAGTTCTTTCAGGTATTGGTCGGGAGCTTTTCCCGGGGGAACCTCATAATACGGCAGTTTGATTTTTCCCAGTTCGAATTCGAGGTTGCAAGCATCGGCTATTTTTTGGGTGTTTTCCAGGGCTTCCGGCGTTTCCCTGAACTCCTCGGCCATTTGCTCGGGGCTTTTCAAAGAGAAATCATCTTCTTTCATGGTTAGCCGTTCCGGGTCGTTGGCGTCGGCTCCGGTATTGATGAGCATTAATATATCTTGGGCTTCGGCGTCATCTTTCCTAAGATAATGGCAGTCGTTGGTGGCCACCAGGGGAATATCCAGCTTTTTCGACATGGCGATAAGTTTTTCATTGACTTTCGCTTGTTCTTCAACATGGGGGTGGTCTTGAAGCTCCAGGTAAAAGTTTCCTTCTCCGAAAAGCTTTTTGTATTTCAAGGCCAGCTCTTCCGCCTCTTTTATTTTATTGGCCAGAATCAGGCGGGGTATTTTTCCCTGCACGCAGGCTGTCATGGCTATCAGGCCCTCCGCGTTCTGCGAAAGAAGCTCTTCGTCGATTCTCGGCTTGTAGTAAAAGCCCTCAAGGTGGGCCCTGGTGATCATTTTGACCAGATTTTTGTAGCCCGTTTCATTTTTTGCCAAGAGCACCAGATGATATCTTTTATCGTCTATCCCCGGCCTTTTTTGATCCATTTTCTCGTTGGCGACATAAACTTCGCAGCCGATTATCGGCTTTATTCCTTTTTCTTTGGCCTTTTTAAAAAATTCTACTGCTCCGTAAAGCACGCCATGGTCGGTTAGGGCGATTGAATCCATGCCGAGTTCTTTTGCGTAATCTAAAAGCTCGTCGATCTTTGACAGGCCGTCGAGCAGGGAATAGTGGGAGTGGACGTGCAGGTGAGTAAACTTCATAGATTAAGGTATTCTACAAAATTAGTTGGCAAATGAAAAGAGCTGGGATAAAATCAATTAATGGCGGTAAGCATTAATTTCGAAAGAAGGCTGTGGAATAAGGGATTTGAGGGGGTGGTCGGATTGGACGAAGCCGGCAGGGGACCTTTGGCGGGTCCGGTGGTTGCTTGTGCTGTAAGACTTTCTCCGGAGTTTAATTGGCCGATGTCTAAGCCGATTTTTAATTTGATGAAAGACTCAAAAAAGCTTTCTGCAAGGCAGAG
>JAQUTZ010000024.1 GCA_028694095.1 Minisyncoccota bacterium
TTGTCGGGATGGTACTGGTGAGCCAGCTTTCGGTAGGCTTTCTTAATGTCCTCCTGGGTGGCGTTCTTATCCACCCCGAGAATTTTATAGTAGTCTTTTGCCATTAATTCTTCTCTTTATATTCTCCCTCTTCCGGACCTTCGTTCTTCTTTTCCTCTCCGCCGGCCTGGCCCCCCTCCTGCGTTTTGTACATTTCAGACCCTATTTTCTGGATAGTCTGGGAAAGCTCCTGGGTTTTCTGCTTTATTTCCTCGACATTGTCGGTGTCTTTAACCTTCTTTAAAGCTTCTACCTTATCTTCCACCTCTTTTTTAATTTCCGCTGAAACCTTATCTCCTCCGTCCCTGAGAGTTTTTTCGGTAGTGTAAATGAGATTGTCAGCCAGGTTCTTAGCTTCAATGGCCTCTTGCTTTTTCTTGTCTTCTGCAGCATGCATTTCCGCCTCCTTTCTCATTTTCTCCACCTCTTCGTTGCTCAGGCCGGTAGAGCCCTCGATCCTTATCGACTGAGACTTTCCGCTGGCTTTATCTTTAGCGGTAACGCTGAGTATGCCGTTGGCATCTATGTCAAAGGTGACTTCCACCTGGGGCACGCCCCTGGGCGAAGGAGGTATTCCGTCCAAAATGAATTTGCCCAAGGTTTTGTTATCCTGAGCCATGGGACGCTCTCCCTGGAGAACGTGGACTTCTACCGACGTCTGGTTGTCGGCTGCAGTAGAAAAAGTCTGCGTCTTGGAGGTCGGAACGGTGGTGTTTTTAGGGATTAAAACCGTATTGACTCCCCCCAGGGTTTCAATTCCCAAAGACAAAGGAGTAACGTCCAAAAGCAAAACGTCTTTGACTTCCCCCTGGATGATTCCCGCTTCCACGGCAGCTCCTATAGCTACGACTTCGTCGGGATTGATTCCCTTGTGGGCCTCCTTTCCGAAAAGATTCTTTATCTCCTCCTGGATTTTCGGCATCCTGGTCTGGCCTCCCACTAAAACCACCTCGTCGATATTGCCGGTTTCCAGATTGGCCTCCTTGAGGGTCTGCTTAATCAAATCCAAAGACTTTGTTATGTAATCCCCGACCATATCCTCAAGCTTGGACCTGCTGAGCTTGTAGTAAAGGTGCTTGGGCCCGGCCGAGTCCGAAGTGATAAAGGGCAGATTGATTTCCGTTTCCAGGGCGGAAGACAGCTCTATCTTGGCTTTTTCGGCAGCCTCTTTGAGCCTCTGAAGGGCCAGCTGGTCTTTGGACAGATCCATTCCGTTGTCTTTTTTGAATTCTTCCACCAGCCAGTCCATTATCCTCTGGTCAAAGTCTTCCCCTCCCAAATGAGTGTCTCCTCCGGTAGCTTTCACCTCGACAGTGTCTCCGCCGACGTCCAGGACCGAAATGTCGAAAGTGCCTCCTCCGAAGTCGTAAACCACTATTCTTTGCTCGTTCTTTTTAGTTAAACCGTAAGCTAGAGCAGCGGCAGTGGGCTCGTTAATGACTCTTTTGACCTTAAACCCGGCTATCTCGCCCGCCACCTTGGTGGCCTTTCTTTGGGAATCGTCGAAATACGCAGGACAGGTTATAATAGCCTCCTCTATCTTTTCTCCCAGCCTGGCTTCAGCGTCCCTTTTCAGCTTTTGGAGAATCATTGCCGATACTTCGGCAGGACTGTACCAGCGGTCCGCCATTTTCATCTCCACTCCTCCGTCAGCTGACCTTTCCCTTATTTCAAAAGGCATAAGCTTTTTGTCCTTTTGGACCTCTTCGTCCGTGAACTTCCGGCCTATCAAGCGTTTAATAGCGTAAACCGTATTCTGGGGATTGGTTATCTGCTGCCTCCTGGCGGTAACGCCGACAAGCCGCTCGCTGGTTTTGGTAACCGAAACTACCGAAGGGGTAGTTCTAGCTCCCTCGGAATTTTCAATGATTTTTGGCTCTCCGGCTTCAATGGCCGCCATTGCGGAAAAAGTCGTACCCAAGTCGATTCCTAATATTTTTGGCATATGTTTGTATATTTAATTAATTCAAAATTTTATTACTTCCCGGCGGGCTAAAAATCCTACTTAACAATTTTAACTTTAGCGGGCCGGATGACTTTCTCTTGCAAAGTATATCCCTTTTGAAGCACTTCCTTTATCTCTCCCGATTCCCCCCCTTCAGCCTCTCCGACCACCTCGTGGAAATTGGGGTCAAATTTCTTTCCCAAGGCCTCTATTTCCTCCACACCGAAACTCTTTAACAAATCCCTGACCTGGCTTTTTATCTGGAGAAATCCCTTAAAGTACTCATCGTCCTTCTTCTCTTCGGGCATTACTTCTTCGGCTCTTTCTAAGTTGTCCAGAATGGGCAGGATTTTGCACATCAGCTCTTCTGAGGCGTATCTGACTATCTGGCCCATCCTTTCCATTTCTCCTTTTTTGTAATTGATGAGGTCGGCTTTCGCCCTTTGCCAGCCGGCCAAATATTCGTCCTTTTGCTTTTGGCACTCCTCCAGCTCTTTTTTATGTTTATTTTTTTCTTCCATTTAACAGTTGTTTAAAAACTTAATTACCGAATCCATAAGGGTGATATTCTTGTCGTAAGCCATTCTCTTCGGCCCGGCGATGACAAGAAAACCCTTTTCTTTTTTGGGGAAGCAGCACTGGCCGATAACCAGCCCAAAATCCCTGGTTTTGGAGAAAGGGTTCTCCCTTCCTATGTAAACCTTAATAGCGGAACCTTCTTCAAAAAGCATTTCATCAATTCCCCTTTCAAAGTCTTCCAGCATCCGGGCGAATCGCACAGCCGCATCTTTCTCTCTGAACTCGGGCTCCCTGAAAATTTCTCCCCATCCTTCCCTCCAAAGTATCTTTTCTTCAGGTAAATACCCGAGAGCCAGGCTGGAGGAATGTTCCGCCAAAAACCTGGTCAGCTCGTGCGTGAAGCGGATGGCGTTCTCAAAACGCTCTTCCATTTCAACTTTCATTTCCCTTATTTCTCTTTCAAAAAGGCTGTCGACGAAAAAACGGTACCCCTTGTCGGTGGGAACCCTCCCGGCCGAAGTGTGGGGCTGAAAAAGATATCCCTCGTCGGTGAGCCTTTGCATCTCGTTTCGAATGGTCGCGGAAGACACGGCCAAGCCCTTCTTTTCCCTTAAAAACTGGGAGCTGACCGGCTGAGCCATTCTTACGTATTCCCTGACAACCCTGTTTAAAATTTCCGATTGCCTTTCAGTCATCATGATTCATTGTAAAAAGTTGGCACTCGGATGTCAAGACTGCTAACGCCCCTCGTTACTTTTCCACAGTACTTTTCCTTTTTAATTATGCTAAAATGGAGCAATATGAGAAGAATAATCAAAGGGCCAAAAATCACCTGGGTGGATATTCAAGACCCTACCCCGGATGACGTAAACTACTTAAAGAAAAATTTCAAATTCCATCCTTTGGTTTTGGGCGAGCTTATCCCCCCCGGCCACAGGCCCAAGGTAGAACACCACCAAAACTACCTTTTTATGGGCCTCTACTACCCTGTTTACAACAAAGAAAAAAGGGAGACCCGCTCCAGGGAGCTGGATATTATCGTTACGAAAGACACCGTGGTCACCAGCCACTACCGCTCAATTCTTCCCTTAAAGGCGCTCTTCGACCGCTGCAATCTTTACAAAGAATCCAGGCGGATATACATGTCGGAAAACAGCGGGATTCTTCTTTTCCACATTCTCAGCGGATTCTGGAAAAACTGCCTGACCAAGCTCATTCAGGTAGACAGAAGGCTGGACCAAGTAGAAAGGGAAATCTTCAGAGGAAAAGAAAAGGAAATGGTAAGCGAAATATCTTACGTTAAAACGGATATTATAAACTTCTGGAGAATCCTAGAGCCCCAAGGAAACATACTGGAATCGCTGGCAACCGAGGGTACGAAATTCTTCGGGAAAAGCCTGGAGCCTTATTTTGCCGACATCCAGGGTACCTACGGCCAGGCCTGGAACAGCCTTAAAACATACAAAGAAACGGTATTGGCTCTGGAAAACACCAATCAGTCGCTGCTTTCCACCAAAACCAACGAAATCATCAGGATTCTCACCGTGTTTTCCGTGATTATCCTTCCTTTAACTCTTTTAGCCAGCCTTTGGGGCATGAATGTTATTGTTCCTTTTATGGAATCGGCAAACGGATTCTGGATTATAATGGGCGCAATGGTGCTTATGACCGCTTTCATGTTCGCATATTTTAAAAAGAAAAAATGGCTCTAGGAAGCAAAAAGGTTTTTTTAATTCTGCTGGCAATCATCGCCCTGGCAAGCTTTATGAGGTTGTGGCAGCTGGAAACGCTGCCGCCGGGAATCTATCCCGACGAGGCGATGAACGCCAACGACGCCATCACTTCTCCAGGGCATCTCTTTTACGACTCCAACAACGGAAGGGAGGGATTGTTCATGAACATAATAGCCCTGAGTTTTTCGGTTTTCGGAATCTCCGTCTGGTCTTTCAAGCTAGTTTCGGCTTTGGCAGGAATACTGGCTGTGTTGGGCATATACTTCCTTGGCAAGGAAATGTTCAAAAGGAAGGAAGCGGGACTCCTGGCGGCCTTCTTTTTGGCAACCTCTTTTTGGCATATAAACTTCTCCAGGATAGGATTCAGAGCCATACTTGTCCCTCTGGTAATGAGCTTTTCTTTTTACTTTCTCCTTAAGGGGTTCAGGACCGGAAAAATTCTCAACTTTATTGCTTCCGGGCTGATATTCGGAGTAGGATTCCACACCTACATATCTTTCCGGCTGGCAGTTTTAATATTACCCGCTATCCTCCTCCTTTACCTCTGGACTAAGATTAAAGACAAAAGCGAGCTTAAAAAGTCATTAATAGCCTCGGCAATATTCTTGGCTTTTATATTTGTTTCAGCCTTGCCCATGGGCGTATACTTCCTCCAGAATCCCGATGACTTTATCAGCAGGGCTACCGGAGTTTCAATATTCAGCCAGGACAATCCCGTCTTTTCTTTTATAAAAAGCGCCGGGGCGCATCTGGCGATGTTCAACCTTTACGGGGACGGCAACTGGCGGCACAACTTCTCCCACTCTCCCCAGCTATACTGGCCGGTGGGAATACTATTTTTAATAGGCTTGTGCATTTCACTAAGGAAGCTGCTTAACCCAAAAGACAAGCAAGATTTTCTTTCCCACGCCCTGCTGCTAAGCTGGTTTTTTATAATGCTTCTCCCGGGAATTTTAACTTATGAGGGAATCCCCCACGCCCTAAGAACCATCGGCTCCATTATCCCAGCCTACCTTCTGGCCGGGTTGGGAGCCTGGAAGACCTACCTCTTCTTGAGCGGGAAAGTGAAAAGCAGAACGCTCTTTGTTTTGACCTGCTGGCTGTTTATTGCAGCTATCGGCTTTATCCAGTTCGACAAATACTTTTTTGACTGGGGACAAAAACCGGAAGTCGAAGCCGCCTTTACCAGGGACTACACTGAAATAGGCCGCTATCTTAATTCTCTTCCCGAAGAGACCCAGAAATACGTAATAGTCAACGAACTTGGCTCTCCGCTTTACGGAATATCCATACCCGGACAGACTCCGATGTTTATAGAAAGAACGGAATACGGCAGGCTAAGATCCGACTACATCACCGCCGAAGAAATGGATAAAATAGAAATTAACGGGAATCAGGCGGTAATCGTTCCTCTTTACGATAAAGGCATAAAAGAAGAGCTGGAAAAGAGGTTTGACGAAATCACGGTCATTAATACGGAATACTTCAAAGCGTATATAATAAAATAATGTCGAACAAGCTGACCAACCTAATCGCTGTTGTTCTCCTGCTGGTGCTTTTCTGGATAGCTTTATTAAGCATGGGAAGCACCTCCCTGACTTTCGACGAGCTGGCCCATATACCGGCCGGCTATTCCTATCTCTCACACCAGGACTACCGGGTCAATCCCGAACACCCTCCGCTAGTTAAAGACCTTTCGGCAGTTCCCCTTCTCTTCCAGAACCTGAATTTCCCCGAGCAAAGTCCGGTCTGGCTCCAGGAAGAAACGGCTCCCGCCTGGTGGATACAATTCGACCTGGGAACGGAGTTTATTTACAACTCCCAAAACAATCCTACCGACATAATATTCTGGGCGCGGCTGCCCATGATACTGCTTTTGGTTTTACTGGGATGGTTTCTTTTCAGATGGGCCAGAAAGCTGGGAGGCAACCTGGCCGGACTGGGGGCTTTAGCCTTGTTCTCTTTTTCTCCAACCTTCATCGCCCACGGCCGCCTCGTAACCACTGACGTGGGAGCGGCCTTAGGAGCCGTTATCGCCACCTATTTCTGGCTTAAATTCCTAAAAAATCCATCCAAGCTCAACGTTCTTTGGGCCGGCGTATTTTTCGGAATAGCCATGCTGATAAAGTTTTCGCTGATTTTACTGGTTCCCTTTTTCGGCCTTCTGGCCGTTATCTACCCGTTTTTGCTGGACAGAAACAGGCTCTCAGCTCTTAAGGAATACCTCTCAAAATCCCTGCTGGCGGGAATCATCGGGGTAATTTTGATAATATATCCCGTTTACTGCTTCCACACTTTAAATTATCCGGCCGAACACCAGCTGAGAGACACTGCCGCCGACCTGGCTCCAAACCAGATAACCCCCCTGAAAAATCTGACTATTTGGATGGCAGACAAGCCCGTTATCAGGCCCTTAGGCCAATACGCCAGAGGGTTGATGATGGCCACCCAGCGGACCAGCTTCGGCAACACCACCTATTTCATGGGAGAAATATCGGCCCAAGCCTGGTGGTACTACTTTCCGGTTATTTACTTCTTAAAGACGCCCCTGGCTTTCCATTTCCTTATTCTAATCGTGCTTCTCGGCCTTTGCCTTACAAAGACAAAAAGGGAGGGCTGGCTGAAAAATAATTTCACCGCCTTCTCCTTCCTTTTATTTATTTTCATTTACTGGATTGTTGCTGTAACCGGTAACCTTAATATAGGAGTCCGCCACCTTATGCCGACCATCCCCTTCATCTATCTGCTGGTGATAATGGGGTTGAAAAGAATCATGGAATCCCCCGGCCGCTTTAAAAAGCCTCTGCAGATCACCCTTGCCACTCTTTTTATCTGGTATGCTTCAGCCTCTTTGTCTGCTTTTCCTCACTACATTTCCTACTATAACGAAGCTGCCGGCGGAACGGAAAACGGCTATTTTTGGGCCGTCGATTCCAATTATGACTGGGGCCAGGACTTTTACCGGCTGATGGCTTTTATGGAAGAGAAAGATATCCAAAAAATCCATTTGGATTATTTCGGAGGAGAAAATCCCCGATACTGGCTGGGAGAAAAATACGTGAAATTGAATCCGAAAGAAATAAAAGAGCCGCCCAAGGAATGGGTGGCCGTATCAATGAACCAGCTTATGGGAGGAGTAGCCGAACCGGTCCCCGGATTTGACCAGGAAACAGGCTATTACAGCTGGCTCCAGGGAGAGACTCCCGTTGCCAGGGCCGGGTACTCCATTCTGATTTACGATCTTCGGTAATTCTATTTATAATAGACCCTGGTAAAGCGCAAATCTATGTAATCCAGATGCTCCCTCTCTTCGGGGGAGATTTCTTTTTCTAAAACCAAATCCAGCTTGGTAATCTGCCAATTAATATCTTCTCTGGCGTTAAAGTATATCTCCCAGCCCTCATCTGTTTTAAAATCCATTCTCT
>JAQUTZ010000025.1 GCA_028694095.1 Minisyncoccota bacterium
CTTTCGTGCAGGTGCAAATCCCCATCATTCTCTTCAGTCGTTTTGCTACTCCGAACATTTCGTTACCTCCTTATTTATTTTTAAAATACTACGACTAAATGGCTACGGGACTGGATTCGAGCATGTCTCGGTCGCCCCAAGACCACCTAAATAATCTCACTCGCTCAATATATAAGCGAACATTAACGGGGCGACGATGGTAGCGTCGCTTTCAATGACGAAGCTCGGTGTTTCCTTGCTTAGCTTGCCCCAGGTAATCTTCTCATTAGGCACTGCTCCGCTGTAAGAACCATAAGAAGTCGTACTGTCAGAAATCTGGCAGAAATAGCCCCATTTCTTTATATCTTTCTGGAAAAGATCCTGCTCTAACAAGGGCACAACGCAGATGGAGAAATCACCGGCTATTCCTCCGCCTATTTGGAAGAAACCCACAGAACCGTTCTTAGTGTTCTCTTTGTACCAATCTATGAGCGCGGCCATCGCTTCCAATCCGGTTTTAACAATATTCGTGCTTTTAAGATTGCCCATTTTCAAATCGGCGACAATTTCGTTGCCAAGCGTGGAATCTTCCCACCCTCCGACGAATATAGGGATGTTTTTTTCATAAGCGGCAATAACCCAGGAATCCTTGGGGTCTATTTGGTAGTATTGCCTAAGGTCACCCCCCCTTATCACCTGGTAAATGTACTCGTAAGGGAAATATCTTTTACCTTCTTCTTCGGCCTTCTTCCAGTACTTCTTAATGGCGGCCTCTACCCTCCTCATCGCCTCTTCCTCGGGAATACAAGTGTCTGTCACCCTGTTTAGATGCTGCTTTAACAGATTTTCCTCATCCTCTTTTGTTAAATACCTGTAATCCGGAACTCTTTTGTAAAAGTCGCGGGCGACCAGGTTAAAAATATCCTCTTCCAGGTTGGCACCAGTAGTGGATATGGCATGAATCTTATCCTGGCGTATCATTTCAGCCAAGGTCATTCCCAGCTCAGCCGTACTCATAGCTCCTGCCATAGCCAAAAAAATCTTGTTGCCATCTTTAATATACTGGACGTACGCCCTTGAGGCGTCCTTGACCGCGGCAGCGTTAAAGTGCTGGAAATTCCTTTCCACGAATTCTTTGATTGCTTTGTATTGTTCTTTGTTCTCCATGATAATTGAATTTATTTCATCTTGATTTATTATATATTTTTGGGAAAAACAATCAATAAAAAAGGAAAAGCCGCCTAATACTATTGCATTTCGGCGGCCTTGATTAGATTAATTGTCAGTACAGCAATGCCGCTGATTGCTGTTAGTCAGCCAACAAATGAAAATGCAGATAATTTACCGTCTGATAGCGCGGACCGTTGGTGTACAACTTATAGTAAGTGAGATTTTTATCCCTTATTATCCCGCCCAATACGGCAAATGCGTCAATTAAGTATTCCCTGTCCTCATCTGAAATATCAGCTATGTCTTTAATATCCTTCTTCGGTATTATCACATAATGAATAGAGGCTTTGGGGAAGGGTGCTTCTATTACTATTGTTTTATCGGTTTCTGCCACCACGAAAGGTATGAGGTCGGGGGTTTGCTGAACGCCCGCCGAACCGAGCAAGCCAAGAAATTCTTTCGGTCCTAAGCAGCCCTGTCCGCAATCGTCAAAATTTAAAAAGGATCTAGGCTGAGTGTCCCTGAACAAATATCCTCCGGCAAGCAAACCCGCAAGAAAAATGGCCATGATAATGAAAAACTTTTTGATATTCATATAGATTTTCTTTAGCTACCCATTGTCCCCTGTAATATCGTTTCCCTGAAATCTATGCCCAGTTCGGCCGGACTCGGAAAAACCACTCCCAGCGCTATCACCGATGGCAGGGGCATTCCAGTCGGTAGAAGAGGAATACCATTAGAAAAACCAAAATAAAGCTCAGGTATTTTCTATATTTCAAGTATGATTTCAGCATTAACGCTATCGGTTATTCGGAAAAAGACTTAGTCCACTCCGGTTCTTCAGGAGAAACGCCATCTAGCATTTCTCTCCAGGCTTCGTCTGTCAGCCTGTCCTCCATTGGCTGCTTGAATTCGTAGTAGCTGAAAACGGGCCCTGCTCCTACTAAAATGTGGCCATCGGGATGTCTATAAGCTACCAGCATGGTTTTAATATATCCCACGCCTTCTTCCAAAACAGTTTCGGTGTTGCCGTCGGTATGGACATCGGCTACCATAACTGTCTTAAATACATCAGGATCAACGTCTCCGCCGGAAACCGTTTCTATGAGATACTGAGATGTTTTTCCGAATTCTTTAATAAACATGTACTCTTCTTCCGCAAGGGCTTCGTTGTTCAGCTCTTTTTTGGAAATGTCCATCAGTTCGGTTAATATTTCAGAAAATCTTTCCAAGACGGTCTCTATCCTGAGGTCCTCCAGGGTTTCCTCGGGAACCAAGCTTTTCAGCCCCTTGTTAGTCATCTCGGTCAAGGTGAGAAGCCTGGCATAGAACTCCGGAACGGGCTCGACGTATCCTACAACCGGAGGTTCGTAACCGGTTCCCATTTCAGCCATGGTATAGCTTTGCTTTACGTACAAAAGAGTGTCATGCCTTAACTCCGACCAGGAAGCCAGAGCCGTATTCAGCTCCTTGTCCTGCCAGGCACTAGTTTGCATAAAAGTTTGATATCCTCCCCCGAACTCCGTTAAAAGCGACTCGAGAGTATACAGCCAGTTCCAGTAGAGATTCTGGAAGTAGTCTTCCACCGGCAAAGAATCAACGTATTCTTCCAGCTCGGAGAACTTTTCTTCGTAATCGGAATAATCGGCGTCGCCCCGGTCAACCAGTATTTCCCTGGCCCTTTCCGATCCGAACAAGGCCATTATATCCAAACCGGTAGGAAATCCCCTGACTTCTCTTTCGGCGGGAGGAGGGCAGGCTTTCACCTCGGTCTTAACCCAGGTAAAGGGCCTGTTTTCTCTGTAATCCTCGTAATTATCATTCCAGAGGAAAGTGAAAGGCTTTTCTTGATTAGGCAAGGAAAGGTTTTCTCCCGCGTATTCTCCAGAATAAGGGGAAACTATTTCAGAAAACAGCCAGGAATCCAAAGTGAATCTCTGGCCCATCATCCTAAATCCCTTGGTTTCCGACAAAAGCTTTTTAGCCTGAATTTTCAGTTCCTGTATGTCCTCATCGGATAAGGGCGGGCAGGGCATGAATAATTCACAGGCTCCGAGTCCTCCGTAAATCTTAGGGGAATACGAAAGCTCAGACAAAGCGTCTTTAATATCAGAATAACTTTCCTCTATCTGCTGATCGGAGGCTTCGCCCTCAAACAAGCTGTCCATCACCCCGCCGTATTCGTAAGGCCCGAGGTCGTCGGAAAATCCGACAAAAAAGCCCGTAATGGCATACATTCTGGTCCATTTCTCCTGAATATCCAAACTGGCTAAAAACTTCCTGGAAAGCAAAGAGGCTTGGATGGTTTGAATTTTAGCGTCGTATTCTGAAATTATTCCGTTCATGGGCCCAGTACAGAGCGATTCTCCGGGAGAAAGCATGGGAGAGCCCTCCACTAGAGCCGTCATTCTGCCGTACCACATCATGGCTCCAAAATAGTTTTTAAGCTTTTCTGATTTGGTGTAGTGGCCCCTCGGCACGTATTGGGAATAATCTTCCTTGTAGACGAAAATGGGAGAAAACTCCCATCCTTCGTGCGCTTCTATTAGCTCGATTTCCCTTTCCACTAAATCTGAAACGAAAGAAGGCGCCTCAAAAGCGTATTGCTCCATTTCCGACTGGGAGAAATACTTATAGCTGGCCTCTTCCCCGTATTGCTCTTTAACTCCCCTGATCATCTGCTGACACCAGCTTTCGTCAATCCCGGGATGGCAGTATTCTTCCCTTAAAGTGGCGTCGCTCATCACCTGGCTCTCTTTGGGCTCGAGCAGGGTCATGGCTACCGATAAATAGGCAACGTTCCTTTTTGCCGCTTCTTTCAAGTCTCCTGAGGAATTTTCGTAAACTTCCATAGCGTCTCCATACAGCTCATTGGTCATCTGCCAAAGGTCGCCGTAAAAGAGATCCCTTTCCAGTTTCATTAAAGTAGTATCGAAAAATATGTGGTAGTAGTGCAAAAGAGAGTCGCTGGTAATGAATATAGGGATGTCTTTGTTCTTTAAGATGCTGTAGAATTCAGCGAACTCGTCTGGAGATTCGTTAATTGATTCTGGCGTAGGAATAACCACAAAGCCGTTCTCCCTAAGCAATCCTTCAGCCTGGGAACTTAGCTGGATTTTTCCCAATACGCTTTGCCAGTTGGAAACTTCATTTACGTCCAAGGGAAGGCTATACCCTGGAATTTTAGGATCGGCATTAGCCGATACCAAAACAACGTCCTGAGGCTGGATCAAGCGCTTGGCTGCCGCAGAAACGGAAGAAATGCCGGGTCCGGGAACCTCTTTTTCGTTTTTTTGCAGGAAATAATAAACGGCAAACGCTGCAGCCAGCAAAAAAACTATTAATATTAAAGATATTGTTATACGTTTTTTCATATTGTATTAATTACTTCTACTTCTATAATACCCCCTTTAATCTCTTCGCTCAAACTGCTGCTGGACTTTTGAGCAAGCCCGGCTAAAAATTCCTCAGCTTCCTCCTTCTCCATTAAGAAGGGCTGGCCGGCGGTTATCTGCACGGGGAAAAGGCGGAAGACTGCTCTTTCCTCATACAATTCCATTCCCACTGCCAACCCTTGCTGGGTTTCTACCGAGAAATACTGGTCGAAAATGAAATTACCCAAAGAATAGAAAATCAGTTTTCCGTTATATTCTTCCACCTCCTGAACCACGTGGGGATGGGAGCCGATTATCAAATCAGCTCCCTCGTCGATAAGGAGGCGGGCCAGATTCCGCTGAGACTGGGAACTTTTTCCCTCATATTCATTCCCCCAGTGGAAATTAACGATTAAATACTTGCCGGGATTATCTTCTCTAGTCTCTCTGAGAATTTCTGCAATGTCTTCGTTAGAGCAATTGGAAGGAAAAGTCTTGTTAAAAGACAAAAATATAATATCGCCTTTTTCAAAAGACGACTCTTTGTCGCAGTAAATGGGATGGCCGACCGCATCGATTCCAGCTTCCTCAAGAAAGCCGCGGGTTTCCCGGAGCCCGCTTTCAGTCATATTTAAAGTGTGATTGTTGGCTAAGGAAAGCAAATTGAAATTACTAAAGGACAAGGCCGATAGAACATCCGGGGAAAAAGCAAATCGGAGGGAATCGTCGGGAAAATCCGGAGGGTCTTTGACAATGGGCCCTTCAAGATTGCCGAATACCGTATCGATCCCGGCCAAAAAACGGTTTACCCTGCTTACCGGGTACAAAATACCGTTTTGGTTGGCAAAATATTCGACTCCCCGGTCAAACATCATATCGCCGACGAACATGAAAGTCTCGCCTTCCGAGAGCTGCATATCCCCCTCTAAAAAAACAATGCTGAAATACGAAGTGTTGTCTTCATTTTTTTCCGTTTCGATAAAGTCTTTGGGAACCTTGTGTCCTATTATTTCCGGAGATTCTTTGCCTCGCAATTTGGCAAAAAGACGGGATATATACAAAGCCTGCCAAGAATCAACTTCGATATTCTCAAAGTTTTCTTCCTCAAAATTAATCAGGGTTCTGATGCTTTTTACGTCGTGGAATAAAGCCGCTGAGGGAGGAAGGTAATGGGAAAAATCAACGCTGGCTACAACAAGGGTGTCTTGCGAAGTACCGGAATCCAAATCCAAGGCAAACTGTCGCGCTTTTTCCATTGAAAGGTTTTGAGGAATCAAAAAAGGCTTAATCGAACATTCCGAAAAATACTCCTCAATGAACGGGATAAGATTAGTGATTCCATGGTCCAGCTTTATCGCCGGAGAAGGCTCGGAGATAATTTCAGAACCGCCGGCTCCAAAATGGTCGGGGCTCAGCAAAACAATGGTATCGGGCTCCCCTTGCAAGGAAATATATTCAAAAAAATCTCTGATTACCTCTTCTGCCAGCAAATGATGGGGAACCACTCCAGCTGAAATGCTTATTCCATTCTCTCCCCTATTAATTCCCGGAAAAACAAGCCAAAAGAAAACTACGGCCAGCAAAACAAGCAGGGCGAATGCGACTAAGGTTTTCTTTAGAGCCATATTCATCTTATTCCAGAATTCTAACAAAAAATCGCCATATTAGCGATTGTCAAATAAAAGCCCAAAAAGTTTTAGTTATTTAATGAACTTAAGGGTGGAAACTATCATCTCTATGGGTTTTTCAACTTCCTCATGCAAGTTAAAGTTAATACACTCTTCTTCGTGTTCGGTGCCGCAATAAGGGCCGCAACCCTGCCCGCAGCCGCTGGTCGTCCTAATCAGGAAATCTAGAATATAATAATTATCTCCCTTTTGGGTTTGGTAGCAGTAAGTCAAATAGTTTGAACCCACAGCTCCCTCGGCTGAATAATAAAGGGTAAAATCAATTCCGTTAAAATTCAAGGTTTGGGGTTCCGGAAAGTAAGGGGCCTGGTGATAGTCGGGACAAGCGTTCTTAAGAGAATATTGGGAGCTTGGCACAACAGACAGTTTGGGGGGCCAGACGTAAGGCCTCCAAATCACCCCTCCCCCAAAATCCGGAAGATATTTGAATTCAACGCCTAGTTCTTCGTCTCTGTAGGTTTCCCATCCTGCTGTTGCCGGATCCTCAACGGTTTTTTCCAATTCGCAGATAAACGGAATATCCCAATTCAGCTTTTCCTCAAGAAGGCATAATTTCTCCTCTGCAAAAACATCAAGCAGTATTATTGAGGCGATAATTGCCAAAAAGACCGCCGAGATGTATAAGATATTTTTATTGTTCATTTTCAAAGACATTTACTCTTCCCTTGGTTTTCTAAAACATCCTGAGCTGTCTCGTCTCTAAAGTAATATTGATCAGCGAGGCGCTTATAATTTTTCATAAAATTATCCCCTATACTTTCGGGTTTTTCTTTTATATCGTCAAGATACCTCTTAATAGCAAATTTAAAATAAACAAATAAAATATGGGGGCATAATCTAAAGTATTCACCCTCTACCCCATACAAAGAATTTTTATATGAATCAAATTCTCTTTCAACCTCTTCAATCTTAACACCCATACGATTTCTTGGTTCTTTATATAACCAAAGCACAGATCCACGAAGTTTTTCTGAAATAAATGGATAGTAACCATGTATTTGAGGATTACGATATTTCCAAACTATATCCGCAAGGCACCCATTACACCCATTAACTGGTCGGCTAAAAATATCATCGAAATAATTTTTAATGAAAGTCACCGCCAACCTAGATCCATCGCTATCTTCCGGCATAAATCTCGGTAAAAGAAATTTTTTGATATTCGGGTCTAATTCTTCATATTTGCTAATTGCCGTTTTCTTAAAACTATTTAAGTCTTTTTTTTCTATTTTATTAGTAAATTGTGATATGGTCTCAATTACTATAAGTATTGCCGATAACGCAATAAAATTAGGTCCGTGATTTTCCGACCCAGACGAAGAACAGGTAATTTCTAAAATTCTTCTTATGTCCTC
>JAQUTZ010000002.1 GCA_028694095.1 Minisyncoccota bacterium
TCATGTCAGCAATGAATGCCCGATTCATAACATAAATCCGCGGCCCAACCCGGAATGTCCGGTCCACGGAGTATAGTTCATAAGCGGCCTGAAACAAGGTCGCTTTTTATTTCTTCGCAGCGCTTTTTCCGGCCAAGTACCCGGTACTCCAGCAGAGCTGGAGGTTATAGCCGCCTGTAGGGCCGTGAAGGTTGATTATCTCTCCCGCTAGGTAAAGGTTGCTTATTATCTTCGATTTCATCGTCTTGGCGTCTATTTCTTTCAGGGATACGCCCCCTTGGGTAATAATGGCGCTGTTGAAGTCTAAAAGTCCGCTTGCCTTCATTTGCATCCCTTTGAGCAGCTTTACCAGGTTTTGGCGCTCTTCTTTTGTAATTTCGTTTACTTTCTTTTCGGGGTTGATGCTAGACATTTCAACTACTATGGGGATGAGCTTCTGGGGCAGCAAGTCCTCCAATGAGTTTCTAAATAGCTTATTACTGTGTTTTTTAAAATCAGACTGGAGCCTTTTATCCAGTGTTGCAATATCCAGGGCCGGCTTTAAATCCAAAACCATTTCCACTTCGCCCTTCTCCAGAAGTTCTCCGATTTTAGAGCTTAAGTCCAAAACTATGGGACCTGATATTCCAAAATGAGTAAATATCATTTCCCCGAAGCGGGAATCCTGTTTTCTGCCGTTTTGTAAAACATCCAGCCTGATGTTCTTCAGGCTCAATCCCTGAGCCCTTTTAGGCCAGGCCTCTTTTACTTTTACCGGCACCAGTCCCGGCCTGAGTTTTTCAATCTTGTGCCCCATGCTTTCCAGCCAGCGGTATCCTTCTCCCGTGGAGCCGGTGCCGGGGAAGGATTTTCCTCCGGTGGCGAGGATATAATTTTTAGCTTTGATTTCCTGTCCGTTCTTTAGGACTATTTTCGATATTTTGTTTTCTTTTACGGCTATCCTTCTGACTTCAGAGTCGGTCCATATTTCAACCTTGCTTTCTTTAAGGTAGCCGAGCAGAACTCTGAGAACGCTGCCCGAACTATTGCTCTTTGGAAAAACCCGGTTGCCTCTTTCTATCTTGGTGGCCATTCCTCTTTTGTTGAAAAAGCTGATTGTCTCCTGGACTCCGAAAACAGAAAGAGGGGATAAAAGGAAAGCTCCCTCTTTGCCGTATTTTTTAGCCATTTCCTTGGGATCGAATTCGGCTTTGGTGAAATTGCTCCTGCCTCTTCCGGTAATCAGAAGCTTTTTACCCAGCCTTTCGTTTTTCTCTAGAAGCAAAACTTCAGCTCCTTCTTGGGCCGCTTTTCCGGCGGCTGTCATGCCTGCCGCTCCTCCGCCGATTACGATAACGTCGTATGTATGTTCCATTACTCAAAAATACCTTTATTGCGGGAAAAACACAAATCTTAATTGCCCACTATTGACAAGTTATCTGTTTTATACTATACTGGAATTGTAATTGAATCTCATAGTTTACCTCAAAAGAACCTACGAGACCAACCGGTCTTTTTTTATTTGTAACAGCCGGCTCTTACGAAATTAACGACATGAGAAGTTTCAACAAAAGAATGCCGCGAAAGCGTTTATTCCAATCACACTACAAAGATGCAGCGTCGGTTGGCTTTGGACGCAGGAAGCCCATGGGCGGACGCCAGAAAACAATAGATCCCGCCAGGTTTATCAATAAAGCGGTTCAGGTAGGGGAAACGGAAGTTTTCGTCCCCCAGAACCAATTCAGAGACTTTAAAATCGATCGCCGGCTGGTGGGCGCGGTGGAAGCCAGGGGATACCAGGCTCCCACCCCCATTCAGGACCAGATCATCCCTCACATTACAGAGGGATCTGACGTGGTCGGAATAGCCGATACCGGTACCGGCAAGACAGCTGCCTTTCTGCTGCCTCTTATAAGCAAAATCCTCAGGGATTCGAGGGAAAAAGTTTTAATCATTGCCCCAACTAGAGAGCTCGCCATTCAGATTGATGCGGAGTTCAAGCAATTTACCAGGGGAATGAGAATCTTTTCCGTTTGCTGCGTAGGAGGCGTCGGCATAGGCAGGCAAATTTCAGATCTTCGAAGAAGTCACAACTTGATTGTTGGAACCCCAGGGAGGATAAAAGACCTCATGGGGAGAAGGATGATTAATCTGTCTTTATTTAACAGTGTTGTTTTAGACGAAGCAGACAGGATGTTTGACATGGGCTTCATCAACGACACCCGCCTTATCATGAGCGGACTGCCGAAGACCCGCCAAACGCTTTTCTTTTCAGCGACTATCTCCAGGGATATAGAAAGGATTATCGGGGAGTTTACCCAGAATCCTGTCAGTGTCTTTCTTAAAACCAGAGACACCTCCCAGAATGTCGATCAGGACGTTGTCAGGATAGACCGGGGAAAGAACAAATTGGATGTCCTTAACGAGCTTTTAAGCCAAAAGGAATTCAGCAAGGTTCTTATTTTCGGCCGAACCAAGCACGGAGTAGAAAAGCTTTCAAGAGTGCTTTACCGCAACGGATTCAAAGCCGAATCCATTCACGGGAACAAGAATAATTCCCAAAGGCAGAGAGCCTTGGGCATGTTTAAAGACAACAGGGTAAGGATACTGGTTGCCACTGATGTGGCTGCCAGAGGAATCGACGTTGCAGACATAAGCCATGTTATCAATTACGACGCTCCCGCAACCTACGAAGACTACATTCACCGCATCGGCCGTACGGGAAGATGCGACAAAAAGGGAGTAGCTCTTACATTCGTGGAATAAGGAACGTAAGACCGCCGACACCGGCGGTTTTTTGTTTGGAAAAGATGCCTTATCCCGCGTATTTTGCTAAAATATGTAAATGAAAAGAAAAAGCGCTTTATTGATTTTTGCGGCTGCGGTTGTTTTGGCTGCAGCAGCAGGATGGTTTTTTGGCAGCCCTTCGGAGGAGGCTAGGGCATGTTTTAAAGACAATTGTTTTTCAATAGAAATAGCTTCTACTCCAAAAGAAAGAAGCACGGGATTGATGTTCAGGGAAAGCTTGCCAAAAAATGAGGGCATGCTGTTTGTTTTTGAAAAAGAGGGGAGCTATTCTTTCTGGATGAAGAACGTTATCATCCCTCTGGATATTATTTGGATGGATAAAGAGGGCAGAGTTGCTTATATTGCAGAAAACCTCCAGCCCGATTCCGGCCTTCATTACGAAACCGTAAATCCCGGCCAAAGGGCTAAATACGTATTGGAAATAAACGGCGGTCTGGCAGCTCAAATCGGATTAACCGTCGGGGATATGATAGAAATAAAATATTAATATGAACTTAGGGATACTCCTCATACTGATTACCTTATTCGGATATGCCAGCAATTGGATTAACTGGCAGTTTTTGAATTACAAGCTGGTGCGCCTGCTGTATTTCCTGGGTTCTTTCGTCCACGAGTCCTCTCATGCCGTTTTGTGCTTGCTGACCGGAGCTAAAATAAAGGAGTTCAAGGTTTTTTCCAGACAGCCCAGGGTAGTCCATTTAGAACCTAAGCTTCCCTTATTGGGAATGCCCCTGATATCCCTGGCTCCGCTGTTCGGAGGATCGGCCTTCTTATTCCTTCTCAACCGTTTTTGGCTGAAAGATTACTTCATTATTTCTAAGATATCGGAATGGCAGGAAGCGATTTTTCTTCCATTCGATCTGCTGTCCCAGATTAATCTGCTGGAATGGCAGAGCTGGGTGATGATTTTCATATTCCTGAACGTGGGAGCTATGATAGGGCCATCTCTTAAAGACTTAAAGAATTTCTGGCCGGTTCTGATACTGTTTTTCTTTATTAACTCTCCGGCGTTGCTGGGCTTTGCTTACTTGGTCTTAGGACTGATTTTAACCAATCTAATAATACAGCTGATTCTTGTCATTCTTATTTTCCTCGGCAGGCTGATTTTAAAACTGCCTCTGTGAGTTTTTTTGGGCTGTGGTACAATAAACTAATATGCCCACTTCGGCACTTAATAAAAAGGAGGGAAGCGCGCGCGGCTTGCTGGGGAGAAGGCCTGATGTCTGTTTGGATATTTTCAGGTCGTCTCGCGATGCTGTAATTTTGGCAGACGGCCAGGGAAGGGTTTTGGATTGGAACAAGGCTGCAGAAAAAATATTCGGATACAAGAAAACAGAAGTACTCGGAAAGAAATTCCACAACCTTATAATGCCAGGCAAGCACAAGGCAGACTATTTTAAGGGAATGGAAGAATTCAGGAAGACTGGAAAGGGTAAGTTTATAGGCAAGGTGTATGAAGTGGTCGCCCTGAGAAAGAGCGGAGAAAAATTTATCGTAGAGCTTGCTCTTTCTGCCTTCAAAATGGACGGAGAATGGCATTCAATGGGCATTGTTAGAGACATCACCGAAAGAATTAAGCGGGAAAAAGAGGGGCTTTTTGAAAAAGAAAAATATGAGCAAATCATCCGCAATGCCGTAGATGGTTTCTGGTTGGTTTCGGCTGCCGGATTTCTGCTGGACGTCAACGACGCTTACTGCAAAATATCCGGGTACAGCAGGAAAGAATTGATGGGCATGCATATTTCAGACTTAGATATTGAAGACGGGCCGGCTGCGATCAAAAAGCAAATAAAAGAAATTAAAAAGCATGGCCATCTGCGTTTCGAGAAGCGGCACAAAAGAAAAGACGGAAGGGTAATAGACGTTGAAATATCAGCCACCCACCTGCCCGCCGACAAAGGGAGATTTTATACTTTCATAAGGAATATTACGGAGATAAAAGAATTTAGAGAAAAACTAAAAAACGCTGCCAAATTCCCCGAAGAAAATCCCGATCCCGTCATACGCGTTAAAAAGGACGGCGAGATAATTTATTCCAATAGGGCCAGTGCAAGGATTTTTTCCCAGCTGAAAAAAGAAAATAAAGGGAAGGCTTATTGGCTTAAAACCATTAAAGATTCGCTTAAAGACGGGGAAATAAAAACGAAAGACATAGAGATAGGCGACCGCATTTATTCTTTTAAGATTGTGCCGGTAAAGAGGACAGATTACGTCAATGTTTACTGTAGAGACATAACAGAGGAAAGAAAAACTGAAGAATTATTTTTACAAACCAAAGAAGATTTAAGGAGGGCTCAGGCAGTTGGCAATATAGGGAGCTGGCGTTTGGGTTTGGAGAGCGGAAGGCTGTTATGGTCAGATGAAAATTATAGTATATTCGGAGTTCCCAAGGGAACACCCATGACTTACGGTAAATTTCTTGAAATTGTCCATCCCGAGGACAGGGAATTCGTTAACCGGGAATGGCAGGAGGCGCTTAAGGGGAAGCCTTATAATATAGAACATAGAATTGTAAAAAAAGATAAAGTGAGGTGGGTGAGAGAGAGGGCGGAGCTTGAGTTTGACGATAGGGGCCGGCTGACGGGAGGATTTGGAACCACGCAAGATATTACCGAAGAAAAAAAGATTGAAGAGGAAAGATTGGCACAAAAAGCCAGGTACGAAGCTATAATAAGGACTTCCATCGACGGTTTTTGGATAGCCGACGTAGAAAGAGATGGCTTTTTACTGGATGTTAACGACGCTTACTGCAAAATGTCCGGATACAGCAGGGAAGAATTATTGCGAATGAAAATCGTCGATTTAGAGGCACGAGAAACCCCGGAAGAAGCCAGGCGGCATTTCAAAAAAATAATAGTACAGGGTTCCGACCGTTTCGAAAGCCAGCACAAAAGAAAAGACGGAAGCGTTTTCGATGTTGAAATAAGCGCTAGCTATTTGGAGGGAGGAGAGTTTTCCGTGATTATCAGGGATGTTACCGAAAGAAAAGAACTTGACCGCAGCAGAAGAGAATTCGTTTCTATTGCTTCCCATCAGCTTCAAACTCCTTTAACTATTATTCGCTGGTATATTGAAAGGCTGCAGGACGAAAAACTCGGAAAGCTGACCAATGAGCAAAAAGAGTATTTAGCCGAAGTCAGACAGTCGGCTACAGACATGACAAAACTTGTTAGCGACCTGCTCAATGTTTCCCGCGTGGAAAATGGCAGGCTTAAGATAGAGCTGGAACCCGCGAATTTTAAAGATTTGATTAAAGAAATAGTGGAACACCAGAAAAAGCGGGTAAAGGCTGACAAATGCAAAATAAACATTGAAGCACCTGGCAGCCTTCCTGATGTTCCGGTGGATAAGTCCCTGCTTTCTCAAGCTATAGGAAATTTAATAATTAATGCCATTAATTATTCCAAGCCAGATGATTGTCGGGTGGGGGTAAAAATTAGAAAGAAATCACAAAAATATATTATTTCTGTCCAAGATAATGGCATTGGCATACCGAAAACTTCCCAGAATAGAATTTTTGAAAAGTTCTTTCGTGCCTATAACGCCCAAAGGAAAAAAACCAGGGGAACGGGACTGGGGCTTTTTATAACAAAGAAAATTCTTGAAGCTGCCGGATGCGATATCTGGTTTGAATCAGAAGAGAATAGGGGTACGACTTTTTACGTTTCCATTCCCCTTAAAGGCATGAAGCAAAAGAAAGGGGAAAAGCAGATAGGAACTTGATTGTTTGTTGTTTGGGGTGGTGATAAAATAAAAGAGAAAAACATATGAGATGGAGGGAACTCATATTTAATAATAATTCAGCGGGCTTAGCCTCGGCGATTTTTTCGCCGGTTTTTTTGTTTCTATGGATGGTTCCCCCAGAAGAATAAAATCTAGAAAAACGTATTTGAAACATGAAAGCTCGCAATAAAAAAATTATTATTGTAGATGACGACCTTTCTGTCCAAAAAATCCTTACCGAGAAGCTTAAGTGTGAGGGGTTTGAATGTTTTGGCGCCTGCGACGGCAAAGAAGCTTTAAAAATAATACGAAAAGAGAAGCCGGATTTGATTCTATTGGATATCGTTATGCCCAGACTGGATGGCATATCCGTCCTGAAAATCATCAAAAAGAATAAAGATACAAGAAAAATTATTATTTTGGTGCTAACCAACCTCAGCAGCAGCCATACGCTGGAAGAATCGCTTAAGGCGGGGGTTACAGATTATCTCATTAAAGCCGACTATACCCTTGATGATCTCGTGCGAAAAATTAAGGAAAAATTGCATTGTTAGCACCCTATTTGGCAGCATGTTGTTAATAGAGTATATTTTTATTCCGGATTGTCATATAATAAAGTAGTGGGGGAGATAATTAAATAAATTCATCATGATCACCAAAAGAATACTATTAATAGAAGACGAAGAGGTTCTTTCTCGAGCGATATCTGCCGAATTAGAAAGAGAGGGATTTAAAATAATTCGGGCCTTTAACGGCGAGGAGGGGGTAAAGAAGGCAATGTCGTCTAAACCCAATCTAATTTTACTGGATTTAATATTGCCCAAGAAAAACGGCTTTGAGGTGTTAGGGGAGCTTAAGCAATCTACCTTAACTAAAAACATACCCGTAATAATTCTTAGTGCTCTCGATCAGGACGAGGAGATAAAAAAGGGATTAAAAATGGGGGCGGACGATTATTTCGTTAAATCCCAACATGCTTTAGCCGAAATAGTTGAAAAGATAAATAGTTTTTTTAAATCAGGAACCGCAGCTGCCGGAACGTCTCAAGGTGGGAGGGTAGTAGATTTGAGGGACAGGAAAAGCCATTAGGCTCATATTTATGCGAAAACTAATACGAAAAGGAAACTTTGGCGCTAGATCTTTTTTAATATTGTTTATCGTTCTTGTTTTGGGATTGGGAACAGCCTGGATTCCCAAAGCTGAGGCGGCGGTGTCCTATGTTTCAGCGGGTACTGCAGCCACTTCCGGTAGCGGGAACGTATCTCCCGGCATTCCGGCCGGCATTCAGAATAACGACATTTTAGTTGCAGTGATACACAGCCATGACAACACGAATTCCTCGATGCCTGCAGGCTGGGCAGAGAAGGTGGCTGGCAACGGAAACGCCAATAACCGAATGGAGATATGGTGGAAAAGGACTACGGGGACAGAATCTTCTCCCACAGTTACTCATGCCGGCGGCACCATTATTGCCAAGATATATGCCTTCAGGGGCGCCGTTGAATCGGGAGATCCTTTTAATGTAGCGGGCATCATTCAAAGCAACGCAGGTTCTCCGATAAGCACCGCGGCTATAACAACGACTGTTGCCGACACAATGATTCTTCATGCTTTCGGCTGCGAAGACAATAATGATTGGGATTCCTTCACGGGCACAGCCAGTACTCTGGCGGATGCAGTGGTGGTAAATAACCAGTCTTTCCCCGCTGACGACAACAGCATGGCTTTAACTTATGGAATTATGGCTTCCGCCGGGTCAACAGGAACGGCCGGGGCAAGCCAAGTTGGATTTGGTTCAGATCCCGGCGTATCGGTGCAGTTGGCTCTTAGGCCCTATGTGGCTCCGGAGACAGCCCCTGTATCGCCTCCGGCCGGAGGAGCTGGATCTCCGGGAGTGGGACCGACGATTATTCGCCTGGAAGGAAGCTCTTATCCCGGCAGCGAAGTGGAGGTGATGAGAAAAATATTGGACAGCCCTTATGCATTAGTAACCCCGGAAATTTACTACATAAGGAATGATGGTTCTTTTGAACTTCAATTTTCCACGATTCTACAGGGCATAAACACTTTTTCTTTAGCTTTTAGGGCGATAGACAGAGAAGGAAATAAATCTAATATCGTTTATCCTCGTACCCTGATTGAGCTGGACGGTTCCACTTTAGGGCTGACCGACATTTTAATGCCGCCAACTTTTGAGTTCGAGCGGCAAAGGATAACCAAAGGAAAGGATTTGGAATTGAGCGGTTTTGCTGTTCCTCATCAAAATATTAGATTCGTAGTGGACGATACTAGAAATTATGAGACTCAAGCCGATTCAGAGGGAAGATACGCTATTGCAATAGATACCTCCGAACTGTCGCTTGGAGAGCACCAAATAAAGTCAGTTTATAAGCCCGGCCTTACAGCTTCGGAGGAATATTCTCCTTCCAGGATATTCAGAGTTTCTTCGTTGGAATACACAATCATAGATTTAAACGAAGATGAAATGATTAGCATTCAGGATTGGAGTATATTTTTATCGCGTACCCAGTCTCAAGAAGAAAATTTGAAGGGGACGGTTGACCTCAATCAAAACGGCATAGTGGATATTTTTGATTTCAGCATCTTTCTAAATTTATTTTCTAAATCAAGATAACCTAACAATTTTATGAATAAAAAAATATCCATTTTAGCGGCGGGAATCCTGATTTTTTCGGCAGCATCTTTCGCCGACGCCGCCCAGCTTTACCTTATTCCCAATTCAGCCAGCGTAGAGCCCGGGGATACCTTCGAGATGGATTTGAAGCTGAATACAGAAGGGGGAAGCATAAACGCCGCTCAGACTACGGTTAATTTTCCCAATAATGTCTTGGAATTGGTGGGGGTCAGCAGGACCGACAGTATTTTTGATTTCTGGCTCGAAGAGCCCAGTATTTCCAACCAGGAGGGAACAATGAGTTTTATCGGAGGGACAACCGGCGGGGTGCAGGGAGCGGCTTTGCATATTTTAACCTTAAGATTTAGGGCTTTTGACGCCGGTTCCGGTTCTATATCTCTTTCTAATTCCGTGGTGACCGCTAACGACGGCGAAGGAACTGATGTTTTGTCTTCGGTAAACGGAGCGGCAATAAACGTAGCGGAACAGGCCGAAGAAGCGCCAGAAGAGGAGTCTCCAATTGAAGAGCCTGAAGAGGAAGAAGTGGAGGAGCCTGAAGTAATTGAAAGAGAGCCCGTCCCTTCCGGGCAGCTTCCTTCGGCCCCGCAGGTTAAGGTGCCCCTCTATCCCGAAGAAGGCGTTTGGTACAACCATCTTGGCGAAGTTATAGCTCTCTGGGACTTGCCCGAAGACGTGATACTGGTGGAAACCAAGCTGAGCCAAAGCCGGGACAGGGTTGACGGAACGATTGAGGAAGATTTAGTTACCGGAAAGAGGTTCGGAATTTTAGAGGAGGGTATTTGGTATATTAGGGTTCAATTTAGGAATAATGTCGGCTGGGGTCCTTTTACCTGGTACGAAGTGAGGATAGACGCCACTTCTCCTTTATCTTTCGAGATCGAAATAGACGATGAGGCGTCAGACAATCCAACCCCTGAGATATTTTTTGAAACCGAAGATTCTTTATCGGGAATTTCGCACGCAGTGGTTTTTATAGACGGAATGGATCCGGTCCAAACCGTAGAAACCACTTCTACGAGCATGGTTCTGCCTCCGCAGCCGCCGGGCATGCACGATTTAAGGGTGCGCATTATGGACGAAGCGGGTAATGGCGTTGAAGACGATTTGAGATTCGAGATAATTCCCTTACCGACTCCCGTAATTGAGTTTGCCACGAGAGCCGCCACCCAAGGAGAGGCAATATTTTTATCGGGTCGGAGTATTTCTAATGCTTTCATCGATTTAAGGATATTTAATCAATCCGGCGAGGAGCTGCTGCTGCAAACCACTCAAAGCAGCGGAGTGGGCGACTGGCAAATATCGATAGAAGAAGCTCTTTCCCGCGGAAAATACAAAATAACGGTGACAGCCAGAGACGAACGGGGAGCTTTAAGTTATCCCACCGAGTCATTGTCTTTGAATATTAGGGAGGAAATAATTTTTTCTGTCGGACCCGTTGATTTGGGCTGGTTTGAGATAGCAATAATAATATTTTTACTGGCAGTTGCCGGAATAAGCGGATACGCTTGGTACAATGTTTCCATGGAGAGAAAAAGAGCGGCATCGGAAGTTATAGAAGGCAGGAATGTTAAAGATATCGCCGAACGACTGGAAGAAGACATCAGCCAGCTGGAGGAAAAAGCCGGCGATGACGAAGAAATATTCTCTCCCACCGTTAAGGCGGAAATAGAATATTTCCTAAAAAGGATGAGAAAAAACGTTCGGAAGATGAAAAACTACCTAGGGAAATAGTGCATGGCTTTAATCATTAAAAATCAGCAAAACAATTGGGCTTACGTTTTGATACTGGCGGTAATAGCTTTTGCAGTGGGCGGATTCGTCATTTTCTATTCACTGGAGACCATCGACGAGATAAATACACTGTCTTCCGCGGAAAGATATTTGGAAAAAGTTGATTAGAATTAAAGTTTAAGGTAAAATAAGAATCAGGAGTCTTGCTTTGAAGGTGATGATTAAATCCTATCGCCGCCTTCACGAGCGAGGGGATAGGGGTGGGTATTTTTTTATTGTCCAATAAACGGCTTGACAAAAGGGCCGTTTTTTGGTATAGAAATATGTTAAAGGTCGAATATTAATAATAGGATTTACCTAAACAACCGGTGTCGTAAAGGCGATAGGATGCTTTTACGGCATTTTTGTTTAAATGTCATGATTCCCAATGACATCAAAAACAACATGGAGGACAGGGTTTTAAGCTGGTTCTGGGTGATTCTATTTATCAGCGCCATACTCTTCTTTAAGGATTTATTGACGGATATGCACGTGGAAACTCTGCGCATAGCCGAAGAGAGGGAGCGGCTGGAGCAGGGCCTGGAAGAGCAAAGGGAGAAGAACGAAGATATGTACGAAGAGTTTTACGCTGAAATAAATAAGAGCATCGAAAAGGCGGTAGGAGCCTTGAACCGGGGCGATAATCCCGCTCAGAGCCTCGACTATCTATTGAGATAACCCAATTAGCCGGTTTTGCCGATACCCCATTAAGTTACAATGACTGATTTAAGCAAATTTCCACATATCAAGAAGTCGTACGACTCTCGAAGCTAAATAATGCTTTTAACGGCAATCAATTGTCAGTCCTTTGGGCTGTTTTTTTATATCCCATTTTGATGGATTAGTCGAAAAATGTTAATATTCAATAATTATGAGCAAAATATTGTTCGGAATTGTTTTATTTTTATCCGGCCTCCCGGTTTTTGCCTCGGCTGCAGCCGATTTGTCTCTGGAGGTTTCCGGCATTACTTTTTCCAAGCCGGAAGCTCTGGAAGGAGAAAAGGTAAGAATTTTCGCCAGGGTTTTTAACGAAGGAGATGCGGATGTTTTGGGATACGTTATTTTTTCCGGAGACGGTATCGAAATAGCCGATCCCCAGCCCATTTCCGTGAAAGTCGGGACCTACGACGATGTTTTTATTGATTGGACGGCTGTAGCGGGCACTTTTGATATTGAGGCGAGAATTGCAAGCGCCAGCCCTCCCGATGGGAATGCAGACAATAATATAGCGGTAAAAAGTAATTATTTTGTCGACTTAGATACCGACGGTGATGGAATTGGCGATACCAGGGATCTCGACGACGACAACGACGGAATTGCAGATACAGACGAGGCAAAGCTTGGAACCGACCCGCTTAATCCCGATACCGACGGAGACGGGACATCGGACCTAAAGGATATTTTCCCCTTAGATTCATCTGAATGGGCCGACAGCGACGGCGATGGTACGGGAGACAATTCCGATCCGGACAACGATAATGACGGTTTATCTGACGAAAAAGAGGATTCTCTGGGAACAGACCCTTTTAATCCAGATACCGATGGCGATAGCATTTCTGATTATCGCGATCATTTTCCTCTTAATCCAGAAGAGTGGCTGGATACCGACGGAGACGGCATGGGGAATAACCAAGATCTCGACGATGACAACGACGGAGTTGCAGACGAAGAAGAATTATTTATTTGGGGGACCGATCCCTTAACGGCCGACGATTTTGAAAAGCTTGAGACGGAGAAAGAAATTCTGCCAATCAATGGGGAATTGCCGTTAAACTCAGAATCGGAAGGTGAGGAAGAATTTAAACTTGATTCCTCTCACGGGCAAGCATCAATAGCCGGCATTTTAAAGGATTTCTATAACAATAATCTATTAGATAAAGGAAGAGCAGCGCTGGCAGTTGGATTCTTTCTCTCGATAATGTTAATATTATGGTTGGTTAGGAAAAAACGATGAAAAAAGGATTAATCACACTATTTTTAGTAATATCAATCCTCCTGAGTTTCGGAGCCGGTTTTTATTTCGGCAACATGCATATCCCTTCGACTCCGCCCGAGGGAGTGCTGAATGCGGAATTAGGAATGCCCGACGGCGTAGATTTCTCTCTCTTTTGGCAGGCCTGGAGGACCCTGGAGAACGCTTATGTCGATAAAGACGATATAGATTACCAGGAGATGATTTACGGAGCAGTTTCGGGCATGGTGGGCTCTTTAGGGGACCCCTATACGGTATATTTTCCCCCCGAAGATGCTGAAATATTCAAAGAAGACGTAACCGGAGAATTCCAGGGGGTAGGAATGGAGATTGGGATAAGGGACAGCCAGCTGACAGTTATAGCTCCCATGGAAGGCACTCCTGCTGAAAGGGCCGGCTTAAGGGCAGGGGATAAAATAACGGCAATTAACGGAACTTCCACGCAAGGCATAAGCAGCGACGGAGCCGTAAAGCTAATCCGCGGACCCAAGGGCACGGAAGTCGTTTTGACTGTTTACAGGGAGGGCTGGGCTGAAACCAGAGATTTTACTATCGTCAGGGACGTGATAGAAATACCTTCAGTCAAACTGGATATAAGAGACGACGGCGTTGCCTATATACAGCTTTATCAATTTTCCGAAGCAGCCAGGTCGGCTTTTGGAGAGTCAGCCGTTAATATAATCAACAGCGGAGCAGAAGCTGTAGTTTTAGATTTAAGAAACAATCCCGGAGGATATTTGGAGGTGGCGCAGTACATAGCAGGATGGTTTTTGGAAAGAGGGGAAATAGTTGCTATTGAGGATTTTGGGTCAGACAGAAAACCGAAAGAATATAAAGCCGAAGGACCCTCCAGCCTACTTTCTTATCCGCTGGTAGTCTTGATAAACCAGGGCTCCGCATCGGGTTCCGAGATTCTAGCCGGAGCTTTAAGGGATAACAGGGGAGTGAAACTGGTGGGAGAGCAGTCGTTCGGCAAAGGTTCGGTTCAAACCCTGGAAGATTTAAGCGAAGGCTCCCTGAAGGTTACCGTAGCCAGATGGCTTACCCCCGCAGGAACCCTTATCAACGGAAAGGGATTGGCTCCGGATGTGGAAGTAGAACTTACGGAAGACGATTTCAATGAGGACAGAGACCCGCAGCTCGACAGGGCCATTGAAATAGTCAAAGAAATGGATTAAAATAAAGTAGAATATGAAAGTAATTCTCCTACAAGACGTAGATAAGGTTGGAAAAAAGTTTCAGGTTAAAAACGTTTCTGACGGATACGCCAAAAACTTCCTTTTTCCCAAAAACCTGGCAAAGCCCGCTACCCCGGAAGCTTTAAAGTGGCTCGAGATGCAGGAGGAAATTAACAGAAAGAAGGCAGAAGAGCATCTTCAGGAAACGGAAAAAATAGCCTCGAGCATTGATGGGGCTGAAGTTATCGTGCCCGTTAAGGTTGGCGAAGAGGGCCAGCTGTTTGAGTCGGTTAACGCCCAAAAGATAGCCGAAAAGCTCAAAGAATCGGGCATAGAAGTTAAAAAAACCCAGATTATCCTGAAAGAGCCCATAAAGGAGCTCGGCGAGTATCCCGTAAAAGTGAGTTTTGACCACAATTTGGAAGCGGAAGTGAAAGTCATAGTCAGCGAAGAAAAATAATCTTACATTTAAAACCTAATTTCTAAAGTTTTGGCCATGCCAAAATTTATTTTTGTTGCGGGCGGAGTTATGTCGGGCATCGGGAAGGGAGTAACCACTGCCAGTATCGGCAAGATACTGACCAGCAAGGGATACAGGGTTACTGCCGTTAAAATTGACCCTTACGTCAATGTCGATGCCGGGACGATGAATCCCATAGAGCACGGGGAGGTTTTTGTGACCGGAGACGGAACGGAATGCGACCAGGATGTCGGCAACTACGAGCGCTTTATTGCCGATAATTTAACTACGGACAACTACATTACGACCGGCCGCGTTTACCAGGCTGTTATTAACCGGGAAAGGAATCTTGAGTACAAGGGAAAATGCGTGGAAGTTGTTCCTCATATTCCCCAGGAGGTTATAAACCGTATTAAAAAAGCTGCCAGAAAAACCAAGGCAGATTTTGTTTTGATTGAGATAGGAGGAACGGTCGGAGAATACCAGAACAGCCTGTTTTTGGAGGCCTCGAGAATGATGAGGCTGGCTGCTCCCAACGACGTCCTTTTCGTTTTAATAAGCTATTTGCCGGTTCCCCAGATAATCGGAGAAATGAAATCCAAACCCACCCAGCAGGCGGTAAGATGGCTGAATATGGCAGGAATACAGCCCGACATTATTGTAGCCAGATCTCTGGTTCCCCTGGACAAGCCGAGAAAAAAGAAGATATCTGTTTTCTGCAATGTGGCCAAAGAAGACGTAATCTCAGCTCCCGATATTAAATCAATATACGAGATACCTCTTAATTTTGAAAAAGACAGGCTGGGGGACAGGATATTGAGAAAATTCGGAATGAGAACCAAGAGGAAGGGGGATCTCCAGGACTGGAAAAGACTGGTCAGGATTATTAAAACCTCCAAAAAGCCGGTGAAAATCGGAGTGGTGGGCAAATATTTTGAGACCGGCAAGTTCACTCTGACCGACTCTTATATTTCAGTAATAGAGGCCATAAAGCATGCAGCCTGGTTTCATAAGAGAAAACCGGAAATACACTGGCTCTCCTCTGAAGACTACGAGAAGAACCCCAAAACCCTGAAAGAGTTGAAGGAATACGACGGCATAATAGTGCCCGGAGGATTCGGCGGAAGGGGAATAGAGGGAAAGATTAAGGCGATTGAATACTGCCGTAAAAACAAAATTCCTTTCCTGGGCCTTTGCCTGGGGCTTCAGCTGTCGGTGATAGAATTCGCCAGGCACGTTTGCGGAATCAAGAAAGCCCATTCGGCCGAATTCGCCGAAAGCGGGGATTTGGTTATTGACGTTATGCCCGAGCAGAAGGCCCTCATACGAGACAAGAAATACGGAGGCACAATGAGGTTGGGGGATTATAAATGCAAGTTGAAACCTAACACAAAAAGCATAAAAGCCTATAAGACCTCGAATATCGTTGAAAGGCACCGCCATCGTTACGAGCTGAATAATGAATACAGGGAGAAGCTGGAAAAAAACGGCATGGTTATGGCCGGAATCAATCCTGAAAAAGACTTAGTGGAAATAGTGGAATTAAAAAAACATCCGTTCTTTGTCGCCGTCCAGTTCCATCCGGAATTCAAGTCCCGGCCCACCAAGCCTCATCCCTTATTTAAGGAGTTCATAAAAGCGGCCGTTAAATAAAACGATGAAGGTTAATCCTTCATCGTTTTAAGTCCAAGAGTATTTATAAGATTATTTGGATTCCACGTTAACAACTTTAATCAGCCTTTGGGAATTATCAAACCTGATTTTCTTTTTAGTGGTAAAGCGAACTATGCCCTCAGCTACTGCGTAAAGGGTATCGTCGTTTCCCAGTCTGACATTCTTTCCGGGGATGAATTTTCTTCCCCTCTGGCGGATTATTATGGATCCGGGTTTGGCTTTTTGCCCGTCAGAAAGCTTTACCCCGAGATATTTTGGCGCGGAATCTCTCCCTAAATGGGTGGATCCGGCGGCTTTAGTCTTTGACATACGTCCTTATGTTATCAGAATTAATTAAATTTGTCAAAAGAAACCAGGAAGACATTATCCTGGTTGCCGGGGTGGTTTTAATTTCCCTGCTATCATTTGCCGCAGGCTACATTATAGCTGAAAACCGGAGCAAGGAGCCGCTTCAATTTGAAGAACGCTCCTCTAGCTTAACAAAACCCCTTCTATGTGATAGGATACAACATATTTTAGGAGGTAAGTATGAGTAATAAGGTTGTTCATTTAGGTATCATAATGGATGGAAATAGGCGCTGGGCTGCAGAAAAGGGCAAGAGCTCCATGGAGGGGCACATAGCCGGAGCCAGAAAGGTCCGCGAGGTCGTAAGGTGGTGTTCTAAAAGGGATATCGGGTACCTCACCCTCTATGCCTTTTCCACGGAAAACTGGAAAAGGTCTAAAGCGGAAGTGGCTTTTCTGATTAAGCTGATAGGCAAATTTCTCGATGAAAATCTGAAAGAGTTCAGTAAAGAGGGAGGGCAGATGATTTTTATCGGCGATAAAAGCCCATTCCCGGAAAGCCTAAAAAGAAGAATAGACGAGGCGGAGATTATCACCCGGAACAACGAGAAAATCACCGTCAGTATTCTGCTTAATTACGGCGGCAGGGCGGAAATAACTGCAGCTGTCAAAAAGCTCGTTGAAAACAACGCGAAACCCGAAGAAATAACAGAAGAGCTGGTGGCGGAATCCCTGTATACGGCAGGCATTCCCGACCCCGACTTGATTATCAGAACTAGCGGGGAACAGCGTCTTTCTAATTTTCTTTTGTGGCAATCCGCTTATTCAGAACTGTATTTTTGCCGCAATCATTGGCCCGATTTCAGCGAAAAAGACCTTGATAAAGCGCTTGAAGAATTCTCTCTACGCCAAAGAAGGCTGGGAAAATAACTAAAAAAGGGGCGGCACGAATGTCGCCCTTTTAAATTTCTCCGATAATCGTTAAAATTAAATATATGATACTGCCAACAATTACAACCATCACTCCGGACTGGAGAAATAAAGTAAAAGAAGTAGAGGAGCTCGGGCTTAAGGAAGTAAATGTTTTTTTAACTTGCCTGAATAGAGAAAAGAGGGGAGAATTGTACGCCCTTTTAAAATCAGCTAAAATATCCAAAGTTCCTTTCGTTCATATCAGGTCGGATATGGATCCTTCTGAGCTTGATTTGCTGGTTCGGGAATTCAAAACAGAGGTTTTTAATACCCACACTCAAAGAGAATTTCCATTGTCATTTAATCTGGAAAAATACAAAGACGTAATTTACATTGAAAATACCTATAAACCTCTAGATGAGGAAGAGATCGGACAATTTGCCGGGATTTGCTTAGACCTATCTCATCTGGACAACGATAGAAGATTCAGGGAAGACGTTTACGAACATAATATAAGGATAATAGAAAAGTATCCCTGCGGCTGCAACCATATTTCTCCCCAAAAGCCCTTTCCTTTATTGGGAGACAAAACCTGGGGAGCCGAACCCGACCATCCTCATTTCATGAAAAGCCTTTCGGAATTGGATTATTTAAAAAACTATCCTGAGCGATATTTTTCTTCCCATATAGCCATTGAAATGGAAAACAGCATTAAAGATCAAATGAAGGCCATAGAGCATATTAAGAGGATTTTACCTCATGTCAGATAAAATAAGAGCCCATGTTTTCGTTTCCGGACGAGTTCAGGGGGTGTTTTTCAGAGACAAAACCCGGCGAAAAGCCGAAGAATTAAACGTTCAAGGATGGGTCCGCAATCTTCCCGACGGCAAAGTGGAGGCCGTATTCGAGGGAGCTAAGGAAAGCGTAGAACAAATGGTTGACTGGGTAAGGGAGGGGCCGGCTTTCGCTCAAGTGGACAATATGGAGCTTTCTTGGCAAGACCATACTGGAGAATATAATGATTTTGAAATTAGGGCGTGAAAATGAGACAGGCTTTTTTGAAAAACTAAAAAGTAGTAGAATGGAATAAGGGGTTAATTAATAACAAAAAACATATGCTTTCAAAAATCCCAATCAATCTGAAGAAAATCGAGGGTGAGAAGATGGACCAGGAAATTCTCCGGGCGGCTGTTATCGCCGAGCTGGATGCCATTAATCTTTACGAGCAAATGGCCGCCATGACCGATAACGATAATCTTAAAAAGATTCTTTTGGATGTAGCCAAAGAGGAAAAAACCCACGTCGGCGAATTCGAAACTATGCTTTTAAAGCTCGACGCAGAACAGGTGGAAGAGCTTAAGGCCGGAGAAAAGGAGGTCGACGAAATGATAAAATAGCATGGCGGAAATAATCAACATACCCGTCATTCTGGCGACAGCCAGAAAAGGGCGAAGCTCTGAAAAAGCTGCCAATTTTATGCTTGAGCAGGCAAAAGCTTACGGCCTAGAAACCGAGCTTATCGACGTTAGGGATTATAGGATAGAAGCCACTGACAATAGCGGAAATCTGCCGGAAGCCCAAAGGTTATCTTCCAAAATAAGCAGGGCTGATGGTCTGATAATAGTTTCTCCCGAATACAATCACGGATATCCCGGGGAGCTGAAAATGATGCTGGACATGCTTTATGAAGAATATTTTAAAAAGCCCGTCGGCTTCTGCGGAGTTTCTTCCGGGATTTTCGGAGGAGTCAGGGGAGTGGAGCAGTTACGCCAAGTAAGCATTGAATTCCATATGGTTCCCATTAGGGAGGCGATGTATTTTCCTCAAATAGACAGTTTAATTAAAGACGACGGCAGGGTTACCGACAAAGATTACCATGACAGGGCTAAAAAGTTTTTAGACGAGCTTGTCTGGTACGCCAAAGCCCTAAAGCAGCACAGAGATTAATTATTAATATAAAAAACACATGCCAAGGGAAACATATTCTTTGCCAGAGCTGCCTTACGGATACGGGGATATGAAGCCCTGCATATCGGAAGAGCAACTGACCATTCATCATCAAAAGCACCACGCCGCCTACGTTAAAGGTGCGAATGCGGTATTTGAAAAGCTAGAAAAGGCTAGGGAGGAAAACGCCGACCTGGATATGAAGGCTACGTTAAAAGAGCTTTCGTTTCATATTGGCGGCCACGTGCTTCATTCTCTCTTTTGGCAGAATCTGGCTCCCGAAGGAAAGGGCGGGGGAGGAGAACCCGAAGGAGAGCTGGCAAAATTAATTAACGGAGAATTCGGCAGTTTTGAGAGATTTAAAAAAGAATTCACCCAGGCGGCAGTTTCCATTGAGGGCTCAGGCTGGGCCGCCTTGGCTTTAGACGGAAAGACGGGCAGGCCTGTCGTAATGCAGATTGAAAAACATAACCTGAATATGTATCCTAATTTCAAAATACTGATAGTTTTGGATTTTTGGGAACACGCTTATTACATAGACTACAAAAATGAAAAGGCTAAATTCGCCGAGGCCTTTTGGAATATAATTAACTGGAAGGAAGCCGCCAGCCGGCTTCAAAGCTGAATTTTATGGCAAAAGAAGACTCCATTTTAAACCTGATGCTCGCTCACCACGCTTTCATAGAATCCCTTTTCCTGATTTTTAAAGACAATCTGGCCGGCAACCCCGAGGCTGCTCCTCTTGCCTTGGCTGATTTTAAAAACCAGCTTAAAAAACACTTCGTTTCAGAGGAAAAAGCGGTTTTCGGATTCTGTAAAGATAAGAGGGATAGCGAACTTTGTCGAATAGTGGAAATTTTAATGAAGCAGCACGAAATGATGATGGATATGGTGAATAACATAGAGATAGCTTTAAGCGTTAAAAAAGAAACGGATTCGGAGACCCTGGAAAAGATGCTGAGAATCCATAGGGACATTGAAGAAAAAGAGCTGTATCCCGAGATAGATGAGAGGTTTGGCGGACCGGAAAAAAAGATAATGATAGAGGAGATTAATAAGATTGTTTTGGAAAAATAACTAACAATGGTAATCTGGCCCCGCTTTCACCGGGGCCGTTTTGTTATAACCTCTCCTAATGTATAATTAAATAACAGAAATATGATAAAAAAATCTCACTCCGGGGAAATGTCCGGCCATTCCCAAAATAAGCACGGCAGCCACCACGAAATGATGGTCAGGGACTTTAAAAAGAGATTCTGGATATCTTTGTTTTTTGCTGTTCCGGTTTTAGCGCTTTCGCCGATGATACAGGGATTCTTCGGTTTCAGTTTTGAGTTTCCGGGAGATAAATATTTGCTTTTAGTTATTTCTACCTTTATATTCTTTTACGGCGGCTGGCCGTTTTTGACGGGACTTTACAAAGAAGTTAAATCCAGAAAACCCGGAATGATGACTCTGATAGGCCTGGCCATTATCGTTGCCTTCTCTTACAGCGCGGCAGTGGTATTGGGTGTTCCAGGAAAAGTATTTTTCTGGGAGCTGGCAACCCTTATAGTCATTATGCTTCTGGGCCACTGGATAGAAATGAGGTCAGTTATGGGCGCTTCCAGGGCCTTGGAAGCGATAGTAAAATTAATACCCTCCCAGGCTCATTTAATAAAAGACGGGGAAATTGTCGACGTTCCGGTTTCCGAGCTTTCGATAGGCGATACGGTGCTTGTTAAGCCGGGCGAGAAAATCCCCTCCGACGGAAGAATCGTTAATGGCGAAAGCAGCGTAAACGAAGCTATGCTGACAGGAGAGTCTAAGCCGGTAAGCAAAAAAGAGGGAGAAGAGGTTATCGGAGGTTCGGTAAACGGAGAAGGGGCGATAAGCGTAAAAATAACCCATACTGGTAAAGATTCTTACATATCCCAAGTGCTCGATCTGGTGAACAAAGCCCAGCAGTCAAAATCGAAAACCCAAAGCTTGGCCGACAGGGCCGCTCTCTGGCTGACCTTTATTGCCATATCAGTAGGCTTGGCTACTTTAGCGGCCTGGCTTTTATCGGGCAGGGATTTTGTTTTTGCCCTAGAGAGAATGGTTACGGTAATGATCATTACCTGTCCCCACGCCCTAGGACTGGCGGTGCCTTTAGTCGTGGCAGTTTCCACTTCTCTTTCTGCTAGAAACGGGCTTTTGATAAGAAACAGGACCGCTTTTGAAAGGGCTAGGAATATAGATGCTGTTATCTTTGACAAGACAGGAACGTTAACTAAAGGGGAGTTTGGGGTTACGGATATAATCGCTGCGGACGGTTATCAAAAAAGAGACGTATTAGCCTACGCCGCTTCGCTGGAATCCAATTCCGAGCA
Source organism: Minisyncoccota bacterium (assembly GCA_028694095.1). Classification (GTDB taxonomy): domain Bacteria; phylum Patescibacteriota; class Minisyncoccia; order Minisyncoccales; family MHMH01; genus JACOYH01. The sequence continues at coordinate 21,719 of JAQUTZ010000002.1, forward strand.
TCCTATCGCCAAGGGAGTTCTTAAAAAATCAAAGGAGGAAAAGATTCAATTAAAGGAAGCCAAGGGATTCATTTCTTTACCGGGAAAGGGAGTCAGGGGAGATATCGACGGTAAAACAATATGGGCTGTCGGCCAGAATTATCTTAAGGAGAAGGGGATAAGCCCGGATTTTCTTAAAACAGGAGGGATGATGGAACAAGGGAAAACCGTGGTCTATATTCTCTCCGGCGAAGATTTAATCGGAGCCATTGCCCTTGCTGATTTAATAAAAGACGGGTCCGCAGAAGCCGTTCAAAGACTGAAAGGCCAGGGCATAAAGTGCATTATGCTCACGGGAGACAACCGGCAGGTGGCAAAATGGGTAGCAGATGAACTGGGTTTGGATGAGTTTTTTGCGGAAGTTCTTCCTCAAGAAAAATCAGAGGTGGTTGAGAGGATTCAAGCAAAGGGTTTGAAAGTAGCCATGGTCGGAGACGGAGTTAATGACGCCCCGGCGCTGGCTCAGTCGGATGTGGGCATAGCTATTGGAGCTGGAACCGATGTTGCCATAGAATCCGCCGACATTATTCTGGTCAAAAGCGATCCTAGAGATGTAGCTTCGATTATTGGCTTGGCCAAAGCCACCTACAGAAAAATGAAGCAAAATCTCTTTTGGGCTACCGGCTACAATGTTGTTGCCATACCCCTTGCTGCAGGCGTTTTGCACGGCTACGGGATTCTTTTAAGTCCGGCTGTCGGAGCTGCGCTGATGTCTCTCAGTACGGTTATAGTTGCAATAAACGCCAGATTCATGTCGGTAAAAAAATAGACACTCCTTTTTGCAGATGGTAGAATAATTATAGTTTTATTATTAATTTTTTTCATATGAAAAACAAAAACTTCGATTATGATAAAATTATGCAGTATAAAAAAAGCGGAATTGTAATTTTGCTTCTTTTCGCTGTATTAGTTTGGCTGGGCATTGATATAACAAATAAAATACAGGAATCCAGATATATCGGCCAAGATGTTTCTTACCGCAATACTATTGCCGTGCAGGCAACCGGAGAGGTATACGCCAGCCCGGATTTAGCCTTAACTACGGCATCTGTAATAACGGAAGCAAAAAACGTCGAGGAAGCTCTTTCCGAAAACACGGAAAAAATGAATTCCGTAATATCCTTCCTAAAAGAACAGGGAATTGAAGATAAAGATCTTAAAACCACCGGTTTCAATATTTATCCCCGCTATGAATACTACGAAAGAACCGAAGACCGCCCCTCGGGCGAAAGAGTTCTGGTCGGATACGAAGTTAATCAGTCTTTGCAAGTTAAAATAAGAGACCTTGAGTCGATTGGAACCATTATTCAGGGAGCTACGGAAAACGGAGCTAATAACGTAAGCGGTTTGAGTTTTACCATTGAAAACCAGGATGAATTGAATGGACAGGCTAGGGGAGAGGCAATTGAGGAAGCTAAAATAAAAGCAGAGGAATTAGCTGCCCAATTAGGGGTAAAGCTGGCTAAAATCACCAATTTTTCCGAGTCATCGACGTATCCCAGGTATTATGAGTTTGCTAAAGTAGCCTCAGAAGAAATGGATGCTGCCGGATCCGCTCCCAGCATAGAAACCGGAGAGAATAAGATTGAAGTGACGGTTAATTTAACCTATGAAATTTATTAAAAGACTCCTAGGAAACCAAGCGGTTTCCTTGGCGATTTCGGTTTTGCTGATAGCGGGAGCGGGGGCGGCAATCTATTATTTTTCCCAGCATGACTGGCAGCCCGGAACCGTTCCCGGCAACGAAAACGAAGAAATTCAGTTTGAGCCCCAAGAAGAGAATTCCAACGAGAATCAGCCTCCTGAAGAAGGTTTTAATACGGATAGAATCCTTAACGAAGAAACCTACAGCATACTCGTGCCTGCCGGATGGGCTCAAGCCAGCACGGAAGATTCGAGGTTTTTGGCTTTAGTGGTAAAGCCCATAGGAGAATTTGATCCTCAAAGCACGGAAGAAATAGAATATAACGCTTATTACGCGGTCAACAATACCGAACTGCCCCAAGACAGCTTGGAAGAATATGTAAATCTTTTAAAGCAGAACCTGATAATTGAAGATTCCACTATTACGGTAGTGGACCAGTATTCGGGAGCAATCAGCGGCCGGGAAGCGATATATTTGGAGCTGCAAAGTTTTTCGGGCGGCCAAGACTACAAAACACTGCTTGTTTTCGTGGAAGACGGGGAATGGGTGTGGGCCTTGTCGTTCAACGCCCCCTCTGACTCCTGGGAAGATGACGAAGAAACTTTCCGGCAAGTTGCCGGAAGCCTGACAATTAAATAAAATTTCTAAAGACGATAAAGGCTCCTCATTGCTGAGGAGCCTTTTATTTTCGCTTGCGGCTGAAAGAACGTTTTCCGCTCCGCCTAGATATTTGGCCGGAATTTTGGGAAGATTGTTAAGTGTTTCCCTGTCTCCCTCCATGATTGCGCGGTCAACTATGGCCTCCATAATCCCTCCTTAATTTTCTCACTTCCACTAGAATATATTTTCTATTATTATTGTCAAGGGGGATTGATAAAAATTGCAATTTAAGTATAGTAAAAGCAGTAAGTTCTTTAAGAAAGGGGGATAAAATGCCCGGAGCTATGACCCTGGACAGGGTAAACGACGCTGAAACAGAAGAAAAAGAAAAGCTCGACCGCTTTTTTGCGGTTACTAAAACCTCGGTTTACAGGGTGGAAAGCGAAAAAGACGAAAACCGCGATCCGATTGTCGAAAAAATTGCTCTTCGCGGCGTAAGCAGACTATCGGTTGGCGGCCGCCTGCATAACGGCGATTTTGTCGGCATAATGAAGGCGGGACTCGTCCTATACATAGAGGACCATCCGAAATCCGGACGCATCCAAAAACCCGAGGAAGTTAACACTGCCTTCTGGGGCGGCCATACTTCCGCCATCGTCGGATTATTCCTGGAAAAGGACGATGCCATGAACTGCAACCACACTCCGTTTCTGCAGATATGCGATCCCAGGTGGCGCAAAGAAACCGAAAAAACGCTGAGAGCAATCGGAGAAAACCATCCGGTCTTCATTCTGTCTCTTTGGGACCCCATTTCCTATGATTAAAAGCCAATAAAAAAAACCGTTAGCGCTAACTAACGGTTTTATTTTTATTTGATATAAAGCCCGCTATTGCCTTAAGCGCGGCCTTTTCTTTTTCCTTCCAGCCTAATTTGTCGGAAATGATGTAAAAATTAGGATGGTCCCTCCAAACTTCTTTAATGCGATCGCCGAGTCTCCTGGCCTGTTCATAATCTTCCGAACGGGCGGGATTATTGGATTTCATTTTCTCATATATATCGGGAGGAGGAACTTCCAAGCATACGACCAAATCATACTGAGCGTATTCCGATTGCCTGGAGGTTTTGTAAATGTTTTCCATTTCTTCCAACCCGCCGGACATATAGGCGGCGTTATCTACAGAGCCGCGATCCAAGACAAGAGCCTGCTTTCCCTGTAAAATGGCGTATTCGGCGGATGTAGCTTCGAATATTTTCTGAATTCTGTAGATTGTCCTGTTGAACCGCTGGACCGCCAGCGGGTCTCCGGGAACCGGCTTTATTCCTACCTGGGAAATGACGATTGCGGCCGTTTCGGGAACGCAATGAATACAGCTCCCCATGGCAGATTTAAGGGATTCCATGATTGAACTTTTTCCAGAGCAGGGGCCGCCGGTAAGAACGATCTTGAGAATCTTTCCGGAAAGCATTTGATATACCAGGTCCAGAGGTTCTGCAGATGTGCCCTTGAGATCGGTAGCCAGCCTGGCTAAATGGAGATTAGAAAGGGAGTCGGTGACTTCTTTAGCCTCTTTTATCCATTCGGGCAGACATACTTTTTCAGAGGCGGAATTTATCTCCTTTTCCGCCAAAATCAATCCTTTTAATGGATGATGGAAAAAATCGACGCTCCAGTCCTGGCAAAAATAACGGTCTTTTTCGATAATATGGACGCAGGATTCCAGGAGAAGGTTTGCCGTATCCAGGGCAATAGGATGCTCTATTTCCCTTCTTTTTATCCCCGAACCGAGCTTTTGGGTGACTACGGCTTCTTTGCCGTCCATTATTCTTACCCTCAGGCTGTGTTCGGGGAAAGGAATCTCAAAGTACCCTTGAACAATCGAGATTGCCCGTCCCAGTTCGGCTTTAGGGTCCAAAGAAGAAACTAAAAATCTGCGCTCTATTTCATAAACCATGATATCCTCCAATTTTAAAAGTGCTAATCAATGATATAATTTTAAGGGGTCGAGGTCAACCGTTGCGTTTTCCTTTAATGATTCCCTTGTTATAATCAAACAAAGAGTTATGAATATAAGAAACAGCAGTAATTTAAAATACGACAGAACCTCCAATATTTTTCAAGAAACGGATGAATACGAAAAAGGGGACATGGAACCCAGGGTTTGCATTTTGGAAAGCTTTGAAAGAAAGAACGGCACGCTTAAACTTTATTTTAAAAATAGGACTCACGCTGTCATAAGAGCCAAGAACCTTGAGGGCAGCGAAGAAATAGATTTAGTTACCCAAAAGTTAGATAATTTTATAGGCAGGTCTTACGAGGAGATATTAGAAGAAGATTTTTAACGCGGCGGGGTAGCCAAGGGGAAAGGCGCGGGCTGTGCAAAGCCCGAACCGCAGGTTCGAATCCTGCCCCCGCCTGTTCACTTGACAGGACAGTAAATGAGTACTACAACTTAATATTGCTCTTTGAAAAGGAGGCTTAATATGGACGGAGAGAATCTGGATAATCCCATTAAAGGCGAAGAACTGAAAAAACAAGAGATGGAGAGCGGCGAACAATGAGGCGTCTGTCATGATGGCCGTGGTAGCCATCACGAACAAATCTGCAGCGAATGCGGACGGCAGCTGGATCCCTTTATGAATGCCTAATCAAGCCTTGACAATATCCCTTAAAATTAATATCATAACTCTTGCATCGCGTAAGGTGACTTCAAACAAGGAGGGGCCATGAGGATGGAGACTTCATAAGGCTCAATCAAAAGCGGCCGGCATGATACGCCGCCACCGACGCGAGACTTCCTAAACCAGGAGGGGAGCAGTCAACTGGATCATCAGAATCCAGACCAGGGATTGACTCCCCTCCGACCAAAAAATAAAAGGCCATTAAGGCCTTTTTCTTTTTTTGTTGATTTTTAATGACTATGCCTTAAAATAAAGTAAGCACATTAAAAAGGGGAGGGGACCATGAATAAAGATGAAAACGGTAATGAATTCCCCGAAGACGTTAATTTCTTTAAAGAGTTTGTTGAGAGCCTGGATAAGGTTGATGATTTATCAAACGAAGGAAGAGATTTAAATAGAGAATACGTGGAAGGCCTGATTAACAAATACGGACTGCCCGACGACCCCGAAATAAAGGAGGCTTTCATAAAAATAAGAAGGAAAATGCTTGATACCAGTGTCGAGCTGCCAGCCGCGCTTCTGCAGTATTTCAACGTTTACCTTAAAGACATAAGAGACAGAGGTTACGATACCGCTATAATGGTTAACACGGCATTTTGCCTGGGAATAGCCTTTCTAAGATCCCTCGAAATAGAAATGGTGCCAAACAACGCAATTGACGAAGACGAGATTGAAGAGGAAATCATAGAAGAATATCTTGATGAGATGGACGACGAAGATTTAGATGAAGACGGGCCAATACAGGCCTCGTAAAAAACCGCTGGCAATACAGCGGTTTTATTTTAAATTCAAAACCATTTTTTGCGCCGGGCTTCCGTCCTTATAGTATTTTTTAATAATTCCGGCAGCCGTAAAGCCTAATTTTTTATAAAAACTGGTGGCCGCTTTATTATTGATTCTGACTTCAAGTAAGACTTTATTCAGCTTCATAGTCCGGCTTTTTCTTATCGCAGACATAATCAATTTCCTTCCTATGCCTAAATTGCGATATGCTGCATCGACTGCTATGGAGTCTATGTCCATGGATTCTTTTTTGGGGCAGGCCAAGATATATCCAACCGGCTTTTCGCCAAAAACGGCTAAAACAAAATTATTGGCGCTAACACTGCATAAGCGAAAAATTCTTTCCTTAGAGTAGCCATCGACGGGAAATGAGGATTTTTCTATTTCCAAAATGCGCTCCCAGTCTTCAGGCGCTAATTTTCTTAGCCTAATTCTTTTAGTTTTACTTCTTTTCATATTTAAACAAAGGAATAGATTCGAACCATCTGCTTTTCCAGGTATAATTATTTTGTAGAAAATCGATTTTTTTCATGCCCAATCGTACGGCGTCGTCTATTTCTACTAAATTCATATAATTGCCTATTCCCGGAAACTCGGCAACGTCGTATCCGCATTTTACGGTAAAATACGTATCGTTAAAGAGGCAAATTAAATCAACGCCGGCCGTCTTTTCCCCTATTTTTATGCTAATCATCCTTGCCTTGTATGAAGCGCCGCCAAGCCTTATCACCTGCCTAAACGTTTCAATCCTCCTCGGATCTTCCCAGTCTGCCCCTCCTCTCCCTGAAAATCTTTTTTTCGCCAAAGCCACCATCTGGTCAAAATCGGCGAATTCATCTACCACAATGCGGGAGCTTTGCGACTCTATCCTTCGGCGGTCTTTTCTTAAGCTGTGCCGGTCACTTTTCTTCAGGGTCATTAAGTAATCTTCATGATTTGAGAAACCGCTGATATTTAAAACGTACTTGGATTCGTCAGCTTGGAATTTCACCAAACCTCCCGCCGCCTTAACCGATTCTATGGAAATAGCATTTAAAGACAGGGGAGCGGGAGCAGCGGATAATAAAAGAGGAAACAACTCCGGATCTTTGGAAAAAAACCTTACTTCTTCCTGCCAAGAACTTCCGAACCAAACATATTTATTCTCTTCGTTGTCGTACCATAATGGCAGTAGGGCTAAATTTTCATCCGCGGATTTTAAAACTAAAAAATAGGGGAGGAACCGGTAAGCTAAATAAAAAGCGTAACGGAATTCCCAAGTATCAAAGAGGGTTTTCGGCTGAGCCAGTTCTCTCCATAATTCCCTGCATTTTTCAATGCTTGAAAACGTTTCCACCGTTAATTTCCTTGAGCCAACAAAAAAAGAACCTAACTTTGCAGGCTCTGTTTTTACAAGCTTGTGCTTTTGGGCTTCGGATATTGTAAGGCTACCTGATGTAGCCAATCTATCTGGAGGCTCCGGTTCCGTGCTATCTATTGAAGTGGACTGTTCGGTGCTTATCGATATTTGGTTGTTCATGTCCGCTAAGACCGATAGTAGGATATTTTTACCGCGCTGTCAAGAGCAGGGGAGAAGGATAGATTAATATTGTGCGACATTTATTATTTGACAATAAAAGGCGGTCTGCTATATAGGAATTAATTTTACGTTCCTTTAAAAAACAATAGGGGAGGCAGTCTAATGAAAACGCTTTTAATCCTTTATCCCATTGAACCCATTACGAAAGTGCTTATCGGCTGGCCGGAAATGAAAGAAGAGAAAATAGAAACTATCAGGCTTTACCAAAAGCTGATGCAAGAGCGCTACAAAGAATTTCAAAGAGTTTACGTGTTCTTTTCAGAGCCCAGCAACCGCCGGAAACCCGATCTCACCCAAGTATCCGAGGGTTTTTCCATGAACGGCCAGGATATCATCGGAGCCTGCGGAGTGGCATTTGAAAATCATTGTAAAAACCGGGTATACCCCAAAGGGAAGGATATCCTTAAGCTTTGTCCGGAGCCGATTGACGAGCTGGTGGTTGCAGGGTTCCACTTTTGGGATTGTGTTAACCGCGTTGCCAGATACGCCTGGCGCAAGGGAGTGAATGTTTCAGTTGACGAAGATCTGACGGAGTTCTTCTTTTTCGATGCCAGAGACAGACAAGGCCGGCCCTGCCTGAATATTCCCATTTCAAAAGAAGCAAGCGTTGAAAGAAGGAGAGAGCAGCTTAGGAGAGCCGGTCCGGGCTATCTTGAGGGCGCCAGAAAAGCAAGAAGAAATAAGCCGTGGATGAATTCGCTTTAAAAACAAAAAGCCGTTAGGGGAAACCTTAACGGTTTTATTTCTGAAAAAACTACCCTTACCGGGTAGTACAAAAGATTTTAACCTTTTAGTTTCTCCATTAATATTAAGACGGAAAAAGGAGCTTGGTATTACACTGATTATTCTTTCATTCTTTTGCCGCTGTGATATTGGCGGTGAATATCCCTCAAGCGCTTATTGGTCACATGGGTATATACCTGAGTGGTTGCAATATTGCGGTGTCCTAAAAATTCCTGAATGGACCTCAAATCAACGCCTTGCTCCAAGAGGTCTGTGGCCATGCTGTGGCGAAGAGTATGGGGCGTGGTGAAAATAGGCACGCCGGCTTTGACCGCGCTTTTTTTAACCATTCGCTCGACCGAACGAGGCGTTAAGCGCCCCTCGGCATCAGCCCTGGATTTGTAGTGGATGAATAAAGCCTTTTCTTTGTCTTTCCGGGTTTCTAAATATTTCTTCAGCCAAGACAGAGCTCTTTCTGAAAAATAAACTGTTCTTGGATGTCCGCCTTTTCCGACGATACTTAATTCGAAATCTTTTTTATCTTTGATGTTTTCAAACTGCTCTTTGTTAAGATTGGTCAGCTCGGCAATCCTCAGTCCAGTGGAAAAAAGGGCTTCTAAAATAGCCCGGTCTCTCAGCCCCGAAAGGCTTTTTATGTCAGGAGCGGCTAAAAGTTTCTCTATTTGGTCTAAGTTCAGGAATTTAACTGTTTTTTCGCCTCTAGCGTCCTTTGGAAGGGCCACTTTATCGGCAGGGATACATTCCACATCTTTGGCTGTAAAATAGCCCAAAAAGGCTCTCAGAGCGATAAGATAGTAGTTCTGGGTGGATTTCTTAAGGGAACGGCCCTTTTGGTCGGTAGAACGGCCCAAATACAGCCTATAGGCCCAAATATCCTCGGGAGTAAGCTCATGAGGCCTAAGGGAGGCCTTATTGGCCTTGGCAAGCCAGAGCTTGAATTTATTCAGATATCTCTTATAGTTTTCCTGAGTTTTATTGGATAATCCTTTTTCAACCTCGCAGTAATCTAAAAAGTCCGGAATGTGATCTATAATTGTTTTGTTTGATTTTTCCATGGTTAATATAATATTGCCTTAAAAGAGGGGTTCGAGAGGGGTCCGAATAAAAGCCCTCTTATTTGTCGCTTTACGTACATTGTGCGACGTATCCTATGTTTATAATATCAGGCCCAAAAGGCCTGTCAAGCTTCTCCCCCCTTGTTATTCCCAAAGGTTTTTGAACCTTTCCCAAACGCTTGGAACATCTCCAATCATCTCATCCTTTTCTTTCTCAAATTCTTCTTCTATGAGCGGAGCTCTTTCTTCGATTTCTTTTCCGAGAAATCCCAAAAGCCAATTTAGCAGTTCCTGGACTTTCGGCTTAATATTATTTTCCCAGGGCCCCTGAGCCCAGTCCCACATAGAATACAATATAGGAAGAGCCTGCTCCCTCCATACTTGGCGCATTGAATCTGGAAGCTCTCCAAGAATTTGAAAGCCCACGGATTTAGCCTCGTCCAGGGTCGCGGGAGGTTCCGGAACTTGCTGAGCTAAAACCGGCATGCAGAATCCCGACAATACCGCACCGACAATTAAAAAAGTTAAAATATTCCTCATTATAATTTATTTTTGGCTTCTTTAATCCTTTGAAGGGCTTTCTCTTTGCCCAGGACCGCAGCCACCTCAAAAGGACCAGCTGAAGCCCGCTTTCCCGTCATAGCCGCCCGGAGGGGCCATAAAAGCTTTCCCCTGTCCCCCATTTCCCCGGCTTTTTCCATTAGAACTTTTTCCAGATTATCTTTATTAAAATCCCCTTCTTTTATATCAGACAATATTTTTTCAGAAATATCAAGAGAGGATTCTATTTCAGACAAACTCATATCCTTCCATTTTAAAAGCTCTTTATCATATTCTATTTTTTCCTTAAAAAAGAAATCGGCCAATTCGGGCAGCTCAGACAGCTTTTTAAGCCTCTCCTGATACAAGGAAATTATTTCCTTAATTTTTTCCATATCAACCTCATCTTTTGATATCAGGCCCGCGCCGACAAGATGGGGCAGGCATAGCTCCGCTAATTCGTCCAACGTCTTCTGTCTTATGTAAAATCCATTAAGGTAATCCAAGCGCTGAATGTTAAAAACCGCTCCCCCTTTCTGCACCTTCTCGATTGAAAAAGCCTTAACAAGCTCTTTTAGAGAGAATATTTCTTTTTCCGTGTCGGGATTCCAGCCCATAAATGCCATGAAATTGACCATGGCTTCGGGCAGATATCCCTCTTTCTTGTATTCTGTCAGCGAAACAGCCCCGTGCCTCTTAGAGAGCTTGCTTTTATCGGGGCCTAAAATAAGGGGCAGGTGGGCGTACTGCAACTGCGGTAAACCAAGGGCTTCCTGTATTAATATTTGTTTTGGAGTATTGGAAATATGGTCTTCTCCGCGAATAACATGGCTGATTTCCATTTCATAATCGTCAATGATCACCGCAAAATTATATAAAGGATTATCCAAGTCCTTGGCAATAACAAAATCTCCGAACAGCGAAGAATCAAATTCCACCTCTCCCCTAATTAAATCTTTAAAGGAAACTATTCTTGAGGGCGGCTTGAATCTGATTACGGCTTTTTCCCCCTCGGCCATTTTTCTTTCCACTTCGGAAGCGCTTAATCCGGCGCATTTGCCGTTGTATTTAGGAGCCTCTCCCCTGCTCATTTGATCTTGTTTTTTAGCCTCCAATTCCTCTTCCGTGCAAAAACAGTAATACGCCAGCTTTTCATCTAAAAGTTTTTGCAGGTATTTCCTGTATGAATCCTTGCGTTCGCTCTGGCGATAGGGAGCAAACTGCCCTCCCGTTCCGGGGCCCTCGTCCCACTCAATACCCAGCCATTTTAAACCGTCGATAATGTCTTTCTCGTATCTTTCTTCGGATCTTTCCTCATCGGTATCTTCGATTCTTAGGATAAATTCCCCTTTGTTTTTTTTAGCAAAAAGATAGTTAAACAGTCCGGTCCTGGCAGTACCGATATGCAGAAAACCGGTTGGCGAAGGAGCCAGTCTTGCCCTTATTTTAGTTTTTTCTTCTTTTGACATATCGCTCTGATTTCAGTTTAACACGATTGCCTTAAAGAAAAAAGCGGCCGAACCGCTTTTTGAAACCCGTATTTTAGCAATAATATCTAGCTTAGTATTCCCAATATATATTCGGCCACCAATCTAGCGGATTCCGGCTTGGCAAAAGTTTTGGCGTTTTCGGACATTCTTTCCAGTTCCTGGGGATGGGAAAAAAGATTCTTTAGTCTTTCTAGAAGAAAATGGGGCGCCAGGTTGGCCTCTTCCACCACAATAGCCGCCCTTTTACTTCCGTAAATGTAAGCGTTCTTTACCTGGTGGTCCTGAGCCGAGTTGGCTAAGGGAATCAGAACGCTCGGCTTGCCGACAGCGGCAATCTCAAAAATACTGCCCGATCCCGCCCGGCTGATTACCATGTCGATAGATGCGTAAGCTTCCCTGAGCTCAATCTCTTTTAAAAATGGCACTGGATGGTAGTACTTGTCGTCTTCTCTGTTAATGACAACTCTGGCCTCGGCTTTGACTTGTTCGTAGTTTTTTTCGCCGGTTTGATGGATAATTTCGAATAACTTTATTACCTGGGGCAGGAAATTCAAAACAAGGTCGTTTATTACCTGAGCCCCCTGCGAGCCTCCCATTATCAGCAATACCGGTTTTTCTCCTGTCAGACGAAAAAGTTTTTTGCCCTTTTCGGGAGATCCCCCTAAAAGCTCTTCCCGAATGGGATTGCCGACAGATATCATCTTTTCTGCGGAGAAATATTCGGTGTACGGAACAGGAAAGGACACAAGCACTCTTTTTGTAAACTTGGAAATAATTTTATTGGCTAGCCCCGGCGCAGCGTCGGATTCGTGCAGAACGACGGGAACCTGGAAAAGCCATCCGCAAAACGACGGAGCCAAAGATCCATAGCCCCCCTTGCTGAATACAATATCGGGGCTATAGAAGAACATATAAAAGAAGGACTGCAGGAACCCCAGGGGAACCTTAAAGCCGACATCGATGATATTCCAGGCTATGCTTTTCCAGTTCGCGTACCTTCTTATCTTCCCGGCCGATATGTTTTTTATCTCAATCCCTTCCTGGGAAAGCAAAATAGAGCCGAAATCATCTTTGGGGCCGATAAAAGAGTATTCGGCCTGAATGCCCGTCCGGTTTAATTCCCTGACGATGGCTATTATCGGAAATATGTGCCCGGCAGTCCCACCGCCGGTGAACAGTATTTTCATGAAGTTTTTGTAGATATGTTAAGCATAATACCCACGGCTATGAGCTCGGCTACCAGGGCCGACCCTCCGTAGCTGATAAAGGGCAAGGGTATGCCGGTCAAAGGAAGCAGTCCCAGCATTGCCCCTATGTTAATAAAAGATTGAATGGTTATCCAGGAACTCACTCCGAGGCAGACCAGTTTGGAAAAAGCATCTTTTGAATTTCTGGCTATGGCGAATCCCCTCCAGGCGAAAACCATAAACAAGGCTATTAAAATAAAGCTGCCCAGAAAGCCCGTTTCTTCCGAAAAAATGGCGAAAATGGAATCTCCCATAGATTGGGGAACGAATCCGTATCTCTGCAGGCCCATCCCCAGCCCCTTTCCCAGTATTCCTCCGGAACCCACCGCGATTAAAGCCTGTTTTATCTGATAGCCAAGGCCCATGGGATCTATATCCGGCTTTATGAACACTAAAAATCTTTCAAATCTGTAGGGAGCCAGCTTAATCAAGAGAAAGAGGGCGCCTATGCATCCCGCTACCATATAAAGGGAATGCTTTATGGGAGTCCCCGATAAAAAGTACATCAGAACCGCCGACATAACTATTACCCCCCAGGTACTGACATCCGGCTGCATAACCAGCAGCGCCGTTATTATTCCTATAATTATTAAAAAACTGGTGAAAGTATTGGAAGCGTTGTTGATTTTCTGCAAAGGGTAGCTGCCGTTTTTTTTGATTACAGAGGAAGAAAGCCAGGCAGCCAGATACAGGATAAAAGTAATCTTCAAAAATTCCGATGGCTGAAAAGAAGTTATCCCGAGGTTAAGCCATCTACTAGCGCCCCCGGCCGATATTCCTATAACCGGAAAGAACACCAGGACCATGAGAAAAAGATTCCCCAAGAGAAGTATCGGTGCCCACTTCTTGATTCTGGATAGAGGCGACCTAAAAGCTATGTATCCCAGCAATGCTCCGGGCAAAAGGCCGAAGGCAACGTGCCTGAAAAGGAGCCAGGTTGAAGAGCCGTACTGCTCAAGCGAAGGAGCCGCAGATACGCTGACTAAAATCAATATCCCCAAAAGAATTAAAAAGAGCACGGCGCCCAATAAAATATAATCCGGCTTTCCTCTTTTTTCTTCCCCCTTCTTCATGCTTCTATTCTAGCATTTTTAAATTTTTTAACGAATTCCTTGAAGGCTTCCCCCCTTTCGGCATAATCCTTAAAAATTCCAAAGCTTGGAGACGAAGGCGATAAAAGGCACGTCTTCCCCGGCTTGGTGTGCTTATAGCCAAGCCCTACCGCTTCTTCCATGCTGCTGGTGAAGAAATGTCGCACAATATTAGACTTCTTATCCCTTAAAGATTCCCATATTTTTTCTCCTGTTTTAGGAAAGAGAATAAGCGTTTCTACTTTGCTCCGGGAAATCCTCTTGGCCAGTTTTTCAAAATCCAATCCCCGATCGTGTCCTCCCGCTATTAAGGTCTGGACTTTATCGCCCAGACAGTCTAAAGCTTCTATGGCCGTTTCCGGAATGGTAGACAAAGAATCATTGTAAAACTCAATGCCTTTGAATTTCCCGACGTATTCCAGCCTGTGCGGCAAAGGCTTAAAAGATTTGACAGCAGCCTCTATTTTTTGAGAAGAAATCCCGAATATCTCCCCCACCCTTCTGGCGGCCT
>JAQUTZ010000026.1:0-2287 GCA_028694095.1 Minisyncoccota bacterium
TATTCATTAAAAACCAGATTCCATATTTCCACGAACCTGCCGCAGTCGCAATTCGGTCCGCATCCGCTTCCCTTTTCGCAGGGAGTCCCGGTCAGATCGAAATGCACTTCCGAAGTTGGACCGCAGGGCCCCTCTTCTCCGGTTGGCCCCCAGAAATTGTCCTCCCTCCCGCATCCCCTTATTTTTTCCTCCTTCGCTCCCAGAGAAATCCATATCTCCTTGGACTCTGTATCTTCGGGAACTTCCTTGTCTCCCTTGAAATAGGTAAACCAAAGTTTTTCAAGAGGGATATTCAACTCTTTGGTTAAAAATTCCAAAGCAAATTCAATAGCTTCTTTTTTAAAGTAATCTGATGCAAAACTGAAATTTCCCAGCATTTCCAAAAAAGTCAGATGGGTATCGTCTCCGACTTCATCGATATCGGAAGTGCGAAAACATTTTTGGCAGGAGGTAACTCTCGTTCCGTAGGGTGAGGTTTCTCCCAGAAAATACCCCTTGAACTGCTGCATTCCGGCGGTAGTGAATAAAACCGACGGGTCTGTTGGCAACAACGAAGATGAGGGCACTATTTTGTGTCCTTTTTTTTCATAAAACTTTAAAAATGCTTGGCGCAATTCTTGCGAGTTCATGGCTAGTTCTAATGATATCAAAAGCCCGTACCTTTGGAAAGTACGGGCTCAAAGAGAAAGGGAGACCGGCTGAGCCAATCTCCCTTGAAAGCTAGCAAACTGCGGCCAGCTCTCTTCTCGCAGGAACGGGGGCGATCCTGACGAGCATGTTATTTTTTACCATCCCTTTCTTCAGGGCTACCTGGCAGCGAATTTCGCCTTCCAGTTCGCGAAGGGCATACTCGCGTCCTTCTTTTGCTTTGCTGATGGTCCTCTGGCTCAGGAATACCGGTATCACTCCCCTTTCAATGGCCTTTTTGGTCTTTTGGGGAATCAGCTCCTCGTTGGAGATGATTGTGAAATCCACCGGATATTCTACAGACTCCATTGTTAGCCAGCAATCGACCCCCAAGTGAAGGTCTTCGTGCCTATTTGCCCACCAGTATCCGTTACGGCGAGCTTCCCTGGTATGCGGAAAACCGATTTCCGGAAGGAGATCCCTTATCATCTCCTCGCAAGTGAATCCGTAATTATTCGTACAGCAATTCATTAAAAACTCTCCTTATTATTTTTTAAAAACTTTTCTTCCCCCGTTTTTTAGCTCATAGCTTTATGGGCCAAAAAACGGAGAGGAAGCTAGGCATAAGCCGATGGAGCCTAGCTTCCTTCGAATCCCTATCGGCAGGGATTTAGAATACCAGCTGGAAGCGCCGGTAAATCTTCTCGACCTCTTCCTTGAATTCGTCGAGTGATTGGAGGGCGCTCTTCTTTTCTTCTTCGGTGATTTCAGCGTCCTTGATTTTCGCCCTCAGGGTTTTGATCATAACGTCTGTTGTTCCCCGATAGCGGATAATCTTATCGAAGGTATCCATTTTCTGGTTCTTCTTGAGATGCTCCTCTATCGATTCGACTATTTTGATCTGATGTCTGTCGGCCATTTCTCGAACTTTACCGGCAACATCTTCCATCTTCCCTTTCAGGTCTAGCCTAGCTTTCTTAATACTTTCTGTTTCTTTCACTTTCTTCTCCTTTTGGTATTCATATTTTTATATATAAAGAGCGGCCCGTCAGAGAGTCGCTCATTTCATAAATTAACTGTATTTTCTGTCTCCCTCTCTGACGCTTATACTATATCATAATACGTCAGGTTTGTCAAGAGGATAGCCCTACTTTATCACCCCCCCGCCCAAAAGCTCCAAGCCCTTGTAAAAAACTATTGATTGTCCCGGAGTTACCGCCCGCTGAGGTTTTTTGAAAATAACCGTGTTGCCCTTTTTTACCGTCGCAGAAACCGACTGTGAGCGGTACCTGATTTTAGCTTTTACCTCCATGGGAAGCCTTGACGGCTTTCCGGAAATCCAGTTTTCGTCTTGGAAAAACAGCTCTTTTTCGAGCAAATCCTTTTCGTTTTTTGTAACAACCAAAAGATTGTTTTTGATGTCTTTTTTTACAACCCAAAAAGGACCCCCGGGAAGGTCTATCCCCTTCCTTTGGCCGACAGTATAGGAAGCCAGGCCATTATGGCGGCCCATAATATTCCCCTGCCCATCAATAATATTTCCCGGCCTTTGCTTGATGTATTTTTTAAGAAAATCGGTCAGATTGGTATGAACGAAACAAACCTCCTGAGAATCTATAAAGGAAGAAACCGGCAAATTAAATTTATTTGCCATCTTTTT
>JAQUTZ010000026.1:2387-7214 GCA_028694095.1 Minisyncoccota bacterium
TAATATTTCCCGGCCTTTGCTTGATGTATTTTTTAAGAAAATCGGTCAGATTGGTATGAACGAAACAAACCTCCTGAGAATCTATAAAGGAAGAAACCGGCAAATTAAATTTATTTGCCATCTTTTTCACTTCGGACTTCGTATAATCTCCTAAAGGGAAAAGGCACCTCTCAAGCTCTTTTCGGGAAAGCTGCCAAAGAAAATAGCTCTGATCCTTTTCTTTGTCTTTGGCCTTGATTAATCTCCCATTTTTCATTTGAACGTAATGCCCGGTGGCAATATAATCTGCTTCTATGGCAAGGGCTTTTTTCAATAAAAGGCCGAACTTTATATCCTTATTGCAGACCACGCAAGGATTAGGAGTACGGCCCGCCTTATACTCTCTAATAAAATAATCCACCACGCTTTTTTTAAACTCCTTCCTGAAATCAAAAACGTAAAAAGGAATGCCCAGCTGGAAGGCGACCAGCCTGGCCCTCTCTTCGGCTTCGGGCGAACAGCATTTATTCCATCTGTCAGCGACTCCTTTTTTAGGCGTTTCCGACCAGAATTTCATAAATACCCCCAAAACATCAAAACCCTGCGATTTCAGCAGGGCTGCAGCAACAGAAGAATCAACTCCTCCCGACATGGCGCAAACTACTTTTTTAGGCATAGCGGTCTGCCAAAGTGGAAGCAACGTAGGATTCCGGCTTAATTTTAGGCTCAAAGCCGTTCCCCTTAATCAGACCCACCACTTCTTTTATCATATCTTTGGTAACTCCGTTTTCCCCCACGTCTGCGTGAATGTATCTCAGCTGATAGTTTACTTCCGGAATTTTCTTGGCTTTCTCGGCCATCTTTTCTTTTAGTAATAAAGCCAGCTCTATGGAAAGCAAAACTTCGTTCTGTATTCTCTGCCTCCATCCGAAAAACTTGCGGTCGGAAGGATATTTTATCCTCTTTAAGAAAAACCTTCCCCCTTCGTTCTTTCTCAAAACTACTATGGCTACGGGAAAATTAGGCTCTTCGGACGAAGAAGAGTCGCAGCCGACGATTATGTCGTAAAATTTTTCGGGTTTTTGCTTCATGTGCAAAAAGAGCTCTTCCAGCACTCCCTCGAAGGTCAAATTCCCGCAAGTAGGATTAAAAAAATAGCCGTTATTAAAAATATCTTGCATAATAACCTCCTGATATTCTGCCAAAAAAACGGCTGAAAGTCAAGAAATCTCTTTGATTATCCCGATAAATTCCCTGGGTTTTAAGGAGGCTCCGCCCACTAAAAGGCCCTGAAACCCGGCCTCTTTCACGTAGCTGGAAGCATTGCCGGAATTAACGCTTCCCCCGTAAAGAATGCGCGCATCTTTGCCAATTATTTTCCTTATGCCCCAATACATTTTCTGGGCCTTACCAGCGGGATAAGGCCTGCCGGTTCCTATGGCAGAAAGAGGCTCAAAAGCCACTATAAGACTCTTTAAATCCTTGGAATTTAAGCCCTTAATACCCGCCTTAAGCTGGGAAAGCCTGTCTATGCACAAAATGGGATTTATTTTTTCCGCCAAGGCAGCCCTGACCTTCTTATTAGCCATCTCGTCTGTTTCCCTGAACACCCTCCTCCTTTCTGAGTGGCCGACTATGACATAACGGCACCCCATATCTCTCAGCATGGCCGGGGAAATCTCGCCGGTATATGCCCCCGCTTTCTCCCAAAAGGCGTCTTGAGCCCCCAGGACCAGCCCTTTTCCGATAACGGGCAAGTAAACGAAGGGAGGGCAAATTACCACTTCCGATTTCACCAAACCCATTTTTCCTTTAATTTCCCTAAAAATACCCTGACCATCTTTTAAGGTGGCGGGATTGCACTTCCAATTTGCGACTATTAAGGATTTCATAGTATTTCGATTATTCCCAAAGTTGATAATATTACAATCAGTCCGGCCAGCAAAACTCCCAGAGCTATAAGGGGAAATGCCTTCTTGACCGGTATTCCAAAAACGAAAGCGGCCAAAGAGCCTGTCCAGGCCCCCGTGAAAGGCAAGGGAATGGCTACCAGCAGCACCAAAGCTAAAGATTTCCATTTCTCAAATTTTTTCTCGTGCCTGCTTTTTGTTCTTTCAAAAAGCCATTCGAAAAATCTCTTAAAAAATGAAAAGTGCCGGCTCAAGAACTCCGAAACCGCCCCCAGCAGCCAGAGTATGAAAACCACTGGAATAAGATTGCCGATTACTGAAAATAAGTAGGAAGACCAGACTGGCAGGTTGTAAACAGTTAAGGCCAGGGGGATGGACCCTCTTAATTCAAAGAACGGCGTCATTGCCACAAGAAGGGTTTTTACTTCTCCGGTCAGAATCATTGTTTTCTTAAAAATTCTGCTGCCACTTCCGGCTCAATGGTAGAAATTTCAATTCCGGTGCCCAGCTCAAAGCCGGCCATTATGGCGGTTTTAGGAAGGATGGTAAAATGCCAGTGGTAAAAGAAATAATCTTTGCCGTCGCAAGGAGAAGTATGGAGATAAAAATTGTAAGAGGGGTTGTTCAGTCCCTTGTACAGCTTTTGAAGGGCAACCTGCATGGCTTCAGCCAGATATTTCTTCTCTTCATCGGTTATCCTTTCAAAATACGGAAGATGCCTCTTTGGAGAAACAATCATCTCAAAAGCCGCTTTGGAAACAAAGGGGCAGATAACCATAAATTCCTTATTCTCAAAAACCACTCTTGTCTTCTCTTTCCTTTCCCATTCGTTCATTTCACAATAAACGATTTTCTTGTGCTTTTTATAGTACTCCTCGGAGGTAAGAACGGCCGCATTCAGGTCCGGATCAATTACCGGCGAAGCTATTATCTGGGAATGGGGATGAAAAATTGAAGCGCCCGCTTCCTTGCCGTGATTATGGAAAATTGAAACGTACTTGATAAAAGGCTTGCTCATGAGGTTGAGGTATCTTCCATGATAAACGTCCATGACTTCCTTCACCTCTTTTAAGGTAAATTGGCCCAGAGATCTTTTATGGTCCCTGGTAATAACCACTTCGTGGTACCCGACTCCGTCCATTTTTTTATAGGGCCCCACATTTTTTTCATTAAGAGAGGAGGAAGGCACGAGCGCGGGATATTTATTGGGAACCACCAAAGAGGTCCAGTTATTGAGATCCCCGTCCAAATTCTTTATCTCTTTGCCCTTGGAAAAAATAGTCAGAATCTTATCTTTTTCCTTTTCTATGTGGCAGAAGGGGCAGGTTTTAATATCGGCCGCTAACTCTTTTTTAGTCTCTCTCTTAAAGGTTTCCGGCCTCTTGGCCCGGCCCGTAGCAATAATCACCCAGTCGCGGGCAATGGGATCCGACCTTAACTCCGAAGGAAACTTATCTTTTTTCTTTTTTGCCATAGCTTTTTGAAATAACGTACCATTTTATTTTAAGCATATCGACAGCCATTTGAATCATATTTTTAAAGTTAACCTTGCTATCGGGGTCATTCTTCCAATAAACCGGGACTTCTTTGATTTTATACCCGAACCTCTTGGCTAGAACTAAAACTTCGGGATCGAAAGCGAAGGCTTTTATTTTCGCCAAGGGAAATACTTTTTCCGCCGCTTCGTCTTTAAAACACTTAAAACCGCACTGGGTGTCTTGGAGCCCCCAAAGGCCTATGACTATTTTCCTGTAAATCTTAAAGCTTTCTCCCAGAAGAATGTTCCTTATCCACGGCTGCGGCGGATCCAGAACCGCCCCCTTAATGTCTCTTGAGCCGATAACCACGTCATAACCTTTGTCGAACTCCGGCCACATCTTTTCGACCTGATCCACAGAAGTGGAATTGTCGGCATCGGTAAAAAGCCTGAATCTGCCTTGCGCTTTAAGCATTCCCTCTTTGACCGCCCCACCCTTGCCTCCGGTATCTTCTTTCCTTAACAGTTGGAGATTCTTTACGAGAGGCATCCTCTCTTTAACTATATCGGGAGTACGGTCGCTTGATCCGCCGTCGACTACTATAATTTCCGATTCGTAATCTTGTTTTTCCAAATAAGCTGAAATGTCATCCAGCGTCTTTGGGAGCCTTTTTTCCTCGTTATATGCCGGTATAATTACCGATAAATGAATTTGTGACATTAGGTTATTTTACCATAAAAAAAATCGGCAAACAAAAAAGCGCCGTTTAGGCGCTAAAACTATTCCGTTAAAATCCGGCAGCCGTGTTTGGTAACAGCTATCATGTGTTCGAAATGAGCAGATAAAGACCCGTCCCTGGTTTGAAACCCGCATCCGTCGGGACTTCTTTTTACGCTCCAGTCTCCCACCGTTACCATCGGCTCCAAACAAATCACCATTCCTTCTTTAATTTCCTCTCCCGATCCTCTTTTGCCGTAATTCAAAATCTGGGGGTCTTCATGAAGCTCCCTGCCGATTCCGTGGCCGCACAAATCCCTAACCACGCCGAATCCCTGCGACTCGACAAACCTTTGAATCGTATTGCCGATATCTCCGAAGGTATTCCCGGGACGAACTTTGTTAATCCCCCTCTTAAGGGCTTTCTTGGTAACCCGGATAAGCCTGTGGGTTTCGGGAGAAATATTTCCAACCGGAACGGTTACAGCCATATCGGAATGATAGCCATTGTATTTCATTCCCAAATCCAGAGAAACAATATCGCCGTCTTTCAGCTCCCTTTCCGAAGGAACCCCGTGAACTATTACCTCGTTAATTGAAACGCAAAGAGCCGCCGGAAAACCGTCGTAGTTTTTAAAGGAAGGTTTTCCTCCGGCTTTTAATATTAATTCCTCGGTAATATCATTCAACTCCGAGGTTTTTATCCCCGGCCGGACTTGCTTTTCCAGCTCCCTTGTTATGCC
>JAQUTZ010000027.1 GCA_028694095.1 Minisyncoccota bacterium
GCTGGCCTGGGGAATTCTTCTTTTTTAAACCAGCCAATCTCCGAAAATTCTTTATGCTTTTCGTTTACTTTTCCGGACTTCCAGTCAGAAGTCACCCATATTGTAATATAATGCTTTTTCTCCTTTTTGAAAAGGTCTTCGGTAAAGCCCGCTACCTTCAAATTCTTTATTTCCAGCCCGGTTTCTTCTTTTACCTCTCTTCTGGCGCACTCTACAACGCTTTCTCCGAAATCTATGTGGCCGCCGGGAGGCGCCCAAGTTCCCGAAGCGTGGGAACCCCTTCTTTTCATAAGAAGAATTTTTCCATTTTTTTTGACTATCACTCCCACTCCTACCCTTGCTACGGGTTGGTATTTTTTCATGTGGGCGGTATAGGATTTGAACCTATGGCCTTCTCGGTGTAAACGAGACGCTCTAGCCACTGAGCTAACCGCCCCTTTTTTCCATTAAATAGGCGCTGTCGCCGTTCGCGTAATAGCCTTCAATGGTTTTAACTATATCGAATCCCAGATTTTGGTAAAATGAGACCCCTTTTCGATTGCTGGTTCTGGCGTGAAGCCCGATAGTTTCAGCTTTTTCCAGCCTTTTAGTTATAAAGGCCATCATTTCCGTTCCGATTCCTTGGCCCTGGGATTCCGGGCTTACGGCGATGGCCTTTATCCATCCTTGTCCGTTCGCCTTTTCATATCCTAAAACATATCCCACGATTTTTTCATCTTTTTTGGCAACAAAAAAATCATTGGGATACTCTTCAATGAGCTTTTTAAAATAAGACTCAGGCCAGGAATCCGGAAAAGCGTTTTTAGTTATTTCCGTTACTCTTTCCAGATCGGTTGGCTGGATTTTTCTTATTTCTATCATATCTGTGCCCAGGGCGGGACTTGAACCCGCACCCTCTTGCGAGGCTAGGCCCTCAACCTAGTGTGTATGCCAATTCCACCACCTGGGCCGGAATTAATCCTTTTTCTCTTCGCTAGTCGGCAAGTTTTCTTCTGTAGAAACCTCTTCCGTTTTTTCTTCGGATACGGCTTCTCCCGTCTTCTCTTCGGGCGATTCTCCCGTTTTTTCTTCCTGAGGAATTTCTTCGGGGATTTCTTCTTTTTCTACCGGTATAGCGTCGGAAAAATCTTGATTCTTCAGTTTAGCCTTTCTTCCCCTAGCTTCTCTGATGTAGTAAAGCTTGGCCCTCCTTACTTTTCCTCTTTTCACTATTTCTATCTTGTCGATGATGGGGGAGTGGATAGGGATTATTTTCTCGACTCCTACCCCGGAGGTTACCTTTCTCACTGTAATAGTAGCCCCGGATTCTTTGCCGTGCTTTTTGGATATAACCAAACCCTCGAAGGTTTGAATCCTTTCCTTGTCTTTTTCCTTTACTTTTTGGTGCACCTTAACAGTATCTCCCGGCCTTATGTCCTGGAGGTCTGTCTTTATGTGCGGCTTTATGATGTTTTCAGTTTTTGTAGGCATGTTTTTAGGTCTTTTGGTAATGGCGAATAAAACTCTTTTATTTCTCCTTCCGGCAGCTGGATTCTTAGCCGGCTGGCGTGGAGGAATTGCCTTTCCAGCCCTTCGGGAACGGGCTGGTTCTTAAATCCGTAAAGCTTGTCTCCGGCTATCGGATGGCCGAGATAAGCCATATGGACCCTAATTTGATGTTTGCGGCCTGTTCGAGGTTTAGCCTCAACCAGGTCATAATCCTTGAAGCTTTCCATGACGCTGTATTCGGTAGCTGCATCCCTTTTTCCTAAAGCTTCGGGTTCGTGGGGAAGGAATACTTTCTGCTTCCTTCTGTCTTGGGGGGAGCGGCCCAGCAGCGTTTCAATTATTCCCTTTTTATTTTTAATGTTTCCTATTACCAGGGCCGTGTAGGCCTTTTCCGTTTTTCTTTCTTTAAACTGTTTTTGCAGGAAATCAAGCGTCTTTTCGTCCTTGGCTGTAATCAGCACCCCGGAAGTATCTTTATCCAGCCGATGAGCCCTTCCTGGTATGGTTTCTGAATCTATTCCGGCCGGCTTGTCCAGAACTTTGACGTTCTCGTCTTCGTAAATGATTTCCATGTGGGCACTACAGGATTTGAACCTGTGACCTCTTCCATGTCAAGGAAGCGCTCACTCCGGGCTGAGCTAAGTGCCCGATACAGCCTTTAATATACCACCTTTTACTTGAAATTACAACCTCGCATGCAGCGAGGTTGTAACCTATGTGCGCCCGGCTGGATTCGAACCAGCAACCTCGGTCTTATAAGGGCCTTGCTCCGCCATTGAGCTACGGGCGCATAATATATTACGAATATTGTTCGCTTATTACCCTAATACTCATTAATATTTTTTCTGCAAGTGGCGTATTGCCTATTTTTGCTTGGCAGGTACCGTGACTGAAACCACCTTTATGATTTATTCGTTTACTGGAGGTTTTTTTAACATAAGGTCGATTGAATTGATTCTCGGGTATTTCAAGGGTATCTGACCAATATCTTATTTCTTTGGCTATATTCATGTCATCATACAAGCATAGCTGTATTTTTATTTCTTTTTTAGGTACCGATAAAATTTTAATAAGCCAATAAATAAAGAACCTTATAACTGCTGGATTAGAATTTGAAATTCCAAGAGAGTCCATTCGGCTCTTTGTTCCCTCTCCCCAATAGAGAGTTAATCCCGATAGAAAAAATTCACGCCTGGTAATAGGAAGTATTTTTTTTCTTTGAATCTCAAAAGTTTCTTGGAGTCTCTTTTCTCTCTTTCGTCTCATAGTTTCTCTGAATTTCTCAATTCTCTGCTCATTGCAGTCCCTTAATTCTTTTATTCGTTCCTTTGGTAGGGGATGGTCTTTTAGCCAGGTACTAAGCGTACTTTTACCTACTTTTAGTATTTTTCCAATTTGACTGTAACTCAACCCCTGTTTTCGGAGGACCAAAGCCCTCTCACGATCTTTAAAACGAGCCATAAATGAACTAATAAATAATCATTAGATTTAATATTTTCATTAGTTCATTATACCGCTTATTTTTTAAAGGACAATGATGCTTTATTAAGTGCGCCCGTGTTCTTCAAGCCAGTTCGGCAGTTCGACTATTGATGATAAAACTTGCTTTTGGTCCAATTTTCCGTATTGCTGCCACTTCTCTTTTGAATCCAAGGGTCCCGTGCAGACCCCTAGAAAGTTAATCCCTACCCCTTCAGCGGCCTTTTTTCCTATTAAAGTGTCGTCGATAAGGACCATTTCTTCTTTTTTGACCCCCTTTCCTTCCGCCCAACCAAAGATTTTCTTGAAAACCAGGGGATCCGGCTTATGGCAGGGTGAAATGGAATGGTTTTTGCATATTAACCGGGCTTCTCCCAGTGCCGGGTTGTGCCAGCTTTGAATGAAGTCAAATAGTTTTTCCAAATCAAGCGGACTCAAGTGGACTCCTAAATTTCTCGCTCTGGAGGTGAGGACGCCCATATAATAACCCATTTTTCTTAATTGGTCTAGGGTTTCTGGTGCGCCATTAATAAGATTAACGCTGTTTTGCTCATCGGACGCCCAAGCGGCCATAAACTGTTTTACTTCTTCCTGGCTTAAGGACCCGAACATTTGAGCGATAGTCATATCTCCGGGAAGCCCCCAGGATTTAGTTATGGCGTCATCGGTGGGCTGGGGGAGCTTGTTTTCAGCTATCGTTCCGCTTTCAATAAGATTTTTTCTGGTTTTGGAAATTGCCGTTTTGGCCGTTTCAAAGGAGTCGAGTATCGGCCCGTCGAGGTCGAATATTATCAGCTTTATCATCCCTGCTCCCTTTTAATTTTAACCAGCTTTTCGAATTCTTCTCTTTCTATTGTTTCCTTTTCCGCCAGCCTATTGGCCACCTTATCAAGCAGCTTTCTTTTTTTCTTGAGTATTTGAACGGTTTTAGCTTGAGCTTCTCTGATGAACTTGGCCACTTCTTCGTCTATCTTGGCGGCTACGGCCTCGGAATAATTCCTTTGCTCCCCGAGGTCTTTTCCCAAAAATACCATTTCTTCTTTTTCGCCGTAAGCAATCGGCCCGAGCTTGTCGGACATGCCGTATTCTTTAACCAGCTTTCTGGCTAAAGAGGAAGCCTTCTCCAGGTCATTGCCGGCTCCTGTGGTTATATCCCCAAACACCAGCTTTTCAGCGCAGTATCCTCCCAAAAGGGAAGAGAGTTCTGATAAAAATTCACTTTTGGTAGTCAGGTGCTTTTCTTGCGCGGGGAGTTTTAAGGTGTATCCTGCTGCTCTTCCTCTGGCGATAATGGATATTTTTCTTACAGGTTCGGCTCCCGGCAGAAAGCTCGCTACCAGGGCGTGGCCGGCTTCGTGATAAGCGGCGATTTTCTTTTCCTTGTCGGAAAGAACATGGCTTTTCCTTTCCGGTCCCAGAAGCACCTTGTCTATTGATTCCAGGAGCTCGTCTTGGGATACCTGCTTTTCGTTTCTTCTGGCAGCTAAAATAGCAGCTTCATTCATCAGGTTGGCTAAGTCGGCTCCGGAAAATCCGGGAGTTCTCTCGGCTATTTCCCTTATATTGGCGTTTTGGGCAAGAGGTTTTCCTTCGCCGTGGATTTCCAGTATTTGTTCGCGGCTGTTTACGTCCGGCAGATCTATTACCACCCTTCTGTCAAATCTTCCCGGTCTCAGAAGGGCCGGGTCTAAGACATCGGGCCTGTTGGTGGCCGCGCAAACTATGACATTAGTGTCCCTTTCGAATCCGTCCATTTCAGTAAGTATCTGGTTGAGGGTTTGCTCCCTTTCGTCGTGTCCTCCGCCGATGCCGGTTCCCCTGTGCCTTCCTACAGCGTCCAATTCATCGATAAAGATTATAGAAGGAGCAGCCTTTTTAGCCGTAGCGAACAAGTCCCTGACTCTTCCAGCCCCGACTCCCACGAACATTTCCACAAATTCAGAGCCGGAAATATGGAAGAAGGGGACATGAGCTTCGCCGGCGACCGCCCTTGCCAGCAGGGTTTTGCCGGTTCCGGGAGGCCCCATTAAGAGGACGCCCCTGGGAATTCTGGCCCCCATATTCAAAAATTTCTTCGGGTTTTTAAGAAAATCAACTATTTCCTTCAATTCCTCCTTAGCTTCAACCAAGTTGGCTACGTCCTTGAATGATATCCTTTCTTTGGAGTGGCCTTCGGCTCCGAAAAGCCTGGCTTTGGCTTTGGAGAAATTAAAAGCCTGGGTTGCTCCGGATTTGGCTTGCCTGAAAATCAGCCAAAAGAAAAGGCCGAATATTAACAGAGGGAAAAGAAACAAAGATATCGGGGTCAGCCAAAAGCTGAAGCCCCTGTCTTCCTTTGCTTCAATCTCTATGCTTCTCAGTACTTCCTGGTCAACTCCGTAATTGACCAGCGACTGGGAAAAGGAGGATTCCGTTTCCTTTGTGGTTTCGGCTTTTGTGCCGTCCTGGTAGGTGACATCTACTGCGTTGCCAGTGACAATTACTTTCTGGATTTTTCCTTGGTTGATGTCCTGGGCCAGCTGGGATAAGGATATCGTCTTAGTTTCCTCAAAAGGCTGGAAGAACAGCGCGTAAGCTGCTGAAATTAAAACGAATATCAGCACTACGAAAATAAAGTTTTTAAGCAAATTTTTCATACCCATATATTGTAATGTAAATGATTGAAATTTCAAGTGTATTTTAACACAGAAGAACATCAAAAGGAAAAAGACCCCGGTTCGTCTTGCGACTACTGCGGGGTCTTTGGTGGAATAGGGGATTAGGATTGTCCGGTCTTGGCGCTGCCGGAACGCATGGCTACGGCCTTGGCGCGTTCCCGGTCGCTGCGGCGCAGATGTTCTGCGATGATGTCAGCGGCGGCTACTTTGCCGTGCTGTCGCAGGAATTCGGCGCCGGCGCGCAGCTTTTCGCTGCCGGCATGGTAGAAGGTGTAGACGTTCTTGGTCTTCTCGTCCTTTTTCAGTTCGGCCAGTCCGGCGTCCTGCAGATCCTGGAACAGAAGGTCTCCTTCCCTGATGGCGCGCATCAAAGTGGAGGTGTTGTAGGCGACGCCGATCATTCTGGCGTGGCGGCAGACCGTAAACAGGGCCTGAATTTTCGTTTCCTCTTCCAGGACTTCTTTCTGGATGCGGAAAACGATTTTCCTGACCTGCCCTTCTTCCAGCTTTTTCAGCTGTTCTTCGAGCTTGGTCAGTTCTTCGGGCTGGTCTTGCCTGGGGTTGCGGGACGTGATGGTCCGGGCGGCCTGGAGGGCCAGTATGAAGGGCGACGGGCCATGGCTGGTCCGGGCGGCCTCTCTTTTGGCTTCCGGGGTCTCCTTGTCCGTTTTCATTTCGACTGCCTCCGTTGCAATATTCGGGATGCGTTTCGACTTCTTTTTCTTGGCTTTCGCCGGCTCCTTCTCTTCTTTCGGGCGCCTGTTGCGGCGTTCCTTTCGGAATCCGCCCTCCCCGAGTTCCTCTTCCAGGGCTTGGACATCGTCTTTCAATACCATACTTACTCCTCCTAAAATATTTTCCCTATTCAAATTTAGGGTGCAATAGCATATTATATCACTAAAGAAAAAGTCTGTCAAGGTATTGCCTTGGCAGACTTTGCTTTATTTACTCGGAATAGGTTTGATCTGCAGCCATGGTTTCCAGGACCTCCTGAATGGAAGATTCCCGGACGTTTCCCCTGGCGAGAGCGACTATGAATCCCTCCAGCGTTCTTTTATTGCTGATGAGCTGCGCTATCTTCCGGTTTTTCCGGTTGAACAGCGTGTGAATGGGAATTACTCTGGACGCCGGGAAGCTGCGCTGCTCCCTTCCTCCTCCGTTTCTGTCTATTGATATTGCAATCGTGTCGTTTTCTTTATCGATCATGGAGACGGGCCCGTAAACCAGGGTTCTTCTTCCTCCGGCCATTCGCTCTTCCGTTGCCACCAGCATTCCCTGGTGGAGCTTTTCTATTTCCATAACTATTCCTCCTTGTTTTATATGAACAATACTTTACTTGATAATGAATTATTATACACCGAAAACAAAAACCTGTCAATAGATGACAGGCTTCGTTTTCAGGATTGGCTTTTTCTATTCAGCCAATTTCAAGGTCATTCTGTGTTCCCGGGGCTCTATTTGGAGAACCTCAAATTTGTATTCTTTTCCGATCTCCAGCTGCTCTTCCATCTTTGTTTTTGTTCCGAATTCGGAAAT
>JAQUTZ010000028.1 GCA_028694095.1 Minisyncoccota bacterium
GCCTCGGTTTTTTCCTCGCCCTTGATGGGCTCAATGAGGATGTGGTCTGAAATTGGTTTAATCTGCATATATTTTTGGTTAATTGTATTAATTTGATTAGCAGTTTAAAGCTTCGACTGCTAACCGCTGCTCTTTCAAAATTATCAGAACAAAAAAGTCCTGTCAAGATAAAAGCCGGCGAAAGTGCCGCCGGCTTTAGAGCGTAAAAAAGAGATGAATCCAGTTAACGGCTATTACAAAGAACACGCCGTTGACCGCCCAGAAGAACCACCATGTTTTTCCCCAAAAATACTTTATTTTGGGAAAATACCTGTGGCAGGCGTAGATGAAGATAAAAGTGAAGAATCCCACCATTATTACGCCGAACATGGTCATTCCCAGAGGAAGGCCGAACTGCCTGAAAAACCAAGCGGCCAGAGGATTCAGTTCCCCATCCACTCCGTAAGTGCTCACCGCCCAAGCGGTAAAAGAAAAATCCACGGCTTTTAATATCAAGAATACGGCCAGCCAAATCCAGAATTGCTTCTGCCTGAAAAGCTCGAGATAGGTTTCCTTGACGTCCGCTATAATCCGGGCCATTGCGACACCTCCTTTCCAAAGAACAATAGAATATTATAGAACGTTTTTAAGGAATTGTCCAGTGTAGCTTTTCTTGATTTTGCTGATTTCCCTGGGAGTTCCTTCCGCTACGACATATCCTCCGCCTTCTCCCCCTTCGGGGCCCATATCTATGCACCAGTCGGAATTTTTTATGAAATCAAGATTGTGCTCAATGGTTACCACGGTATTTCCCATGTCTACCAGATTTCTGAGGACCTGGACCAGCCTTCGCACGTCTTCAAAATGCAAGCCGGTCGTCGGCTCGTCTAAAATATAAAGGCTTTTGCCTGTAGCTTTCCTGGAAAGTTCCGTGGCCAGCTTAACCCTTTGAGCTTCTCCTCCGGATAAAGAAGGAGCGGGCTGCCCGACCTTCATGTAGCCCAAACCGACCTCATTAAGAGTTTTCAGCTTGTCTGAAAGTCCGGGAATGTTTTTGAAAAACTCCAAAGCTTCTTCAACGGTCATCTCCAATGCGTCGGAAATATTCTTGCCCCGGTACTCCACTGCCAGGGTTTCTTTGTTGAACCTTTTGCCTTTGCACTCTTCGCACTCCACGTAAATATCGGGCAGAAAATACATTTCAATCTTCCTTACCCCCTGGCCTTCGCAAGCTTCGCACCTTCCCCCTTTGACGTTAAAGGAAAACCGGCCCGGCTGGTATCCCCGCATTTTAGCCTCTTTGGTTTGGGCAAACAAGTCCCTTATATACGAAAAAGCTCCCGTATAAGTGGCGGGATTGGACCTAGGAGTCCGGCCTATGGGAGACTGATCCACCAAAACCACTTTATTAATATGCTCTGTTCCGGTTATGCCCTGATGCTTTCCGGGCTCCTCTTTAGCCCTGTAAAATTTCTTTAGAAGAGATTTGGCTAAAATATCGTTCATTAAGGAAGATTTTCCCGAACCGGAAACGCCGGTAATGCAGACGAATTCTCCCAGAGGAATCTTAACGTCGACATTCTTTAGATTATGCTCGCTGGCTTTTTTAATAACCAGAAAGCTCTTTTTGTTTTTGGAAGCCGCCTTATTCTTTTTCACCTCCACTTTCCTTTTCCCGGAAAGGTATTCTCCCGTAAGCGTTTTTGACTTCATTATAGCCTTGGGCGTTCCCTCGAAAACTATTTTTCCTCCGTGCTTTCCGGCTCCCGGCCCCACGTCCACTATCCAGTCGGAAGCGGCTATAGTCTGCTGGTCGTGCTCAACCACCACCAAAGAGTTGCCCACGTCCCTTAGCTTCTTAATAGTGGAAATCAGCCTTTCCTGGTCTCTGGCATGAAGGCCTATGGAAGGCTCGTCTAGAATATACAAAACGCCGGTCAACTTGGAGCCTATCTGGGTAGCCAGGCGTATCCTCTGTTCCTCTCCTCCCGCCAAAGTGGTGGTCTTTCTGTCCAAGGTTAAATAGTCCAGCCCCACGTCAACCAAAAAGCTCAGCCGGTTGATTATTTCCTTGATTATCGGCTGGGCTATCTTGAATTCGTCGTCCCTGAGTTTTTTTGCTTTCGGTAGGATAAGATCCTCGAAAAACTGCCTTGTCTCAGACACGCTGGTTTCTACGACCTGATAAATGGACTTGCCAGCCACGGTAACGGCTAAAGCTTCGGGCTTTAATCTTTTGCCTTTGCAGATTTCGCACTCTTTTTCAATCATATACTGCTCTATTTCCTGCCTGGCATAATCGGATTCGGTTTCTCTGTATCTCCTCTCGAGATTGGGAATGACTCCCTCAAAATCTCCGTCTCCGCGAAGTATTATATCTATCGTCTTTTGCGGCAATTCTTTTATGGGATCATCCAAAGAAAATCCGTATTTATCCGCCAGCTCCGAAAGCTTCCAGTAGTAGTAGCCCTGCCTGCCCACCTTATGGGAGGCCTTGGCCCAGGGAAAAATACCCCCCTCGGCTATGGTTAAATGGGAATTGGGGATGACCAAACTCGGATCCACCTCAAGTTTCTGGCCCAATCCGTGGCATCCGGGACAGGCGCCGAACGGAGAATTGAAAGAAAAAAGTCTTGGTTCAATTTCGGGAAGGGAAATCCCGCAGTCTTCGCAGGCAAAATTCTCGGAAAAAAGGAAATCCTTGGGCTTGGCTTTGGACTCCGGGTTGCCAGCCGACACCACGACAACTCCCTTGCCGAGCTTTAAGGCGGTTTCCAGGGAATCCACCAGCCTGGGCTTGTCCATGTCCTTTTCTATAAGAAGCCTGTCAACTACCACTTCTATGGTGTGTTTCTTTTTCCTATCCAAGTCAACGGCAACCGCTTCTTCGGTTCTTTGAACCACTCCGTTCATTCTCACCCTGACAAAACCGCTCCTTTGAATTTCTTCCAAAACCCCCTTATGTTCTCCCTTCTTGCCCCTGACCACCGGGCCTAAAACCATTATTTCGGTCTGTGGCTTAAAACCCATTATTTGTTCGACTATCTGATCGACCGTCTGACGGGAAACCTTTTTGCCGCAGTTCGGGCAATGGGGCTCCCCTATTCTGGCAAACAAAAGACGGAGATAATCGTATATCTCCGTCGTGGTCCCGACGGTTGAGCGAGGATTGTGGCTGGCCCTCCTTTGGTCTATGGAAATAGCAGGAGATATTCCTTCTATCCTATCCACGTCCGGCTTGTCCATAACTCCCAGGAACTGTCTTGCATAAGCGGAAAGAGATTCAACGTACCTTCTCTGCCCTTCCGCATAAAGGGTATCGAAAGCCAAGGACGACTTTCCGGAACCCGAAATCCCGGTAATTACCACCAGCTTGTTTTTGGGAATATCCAGGCTGACATTTTTTAAATTATGAACCCTGGCTCCCCTGATTTTGATAAAGTCTTGGGCCATGAAATTTAAGCAGTTTTTCATTATACTCCCAATTTTAAAGCAAGGCAAGTCCGGCTGCAGAGAAGATGGCCGGGGTTGACAAATATAAATATTTTGTATATAATATTAACCAGAAAATCGTAAGGAGGAAAGCAAATTGAAAAAGGTAATCATCTGCGTTTTACTGGTGGCGCTGGCCGCTACTGCGGCGGGCTTCGGAGCAGCCTGGAATGGCGCGAAGCAGGACGTGAAAACAACGGAAAACGCCCTGCTTAACGAGGCCAACTTCTCTCAGAAGCAGCGGGAAGCCCTCCGCGAACTGCGGGAGGAAAAAGACGAGCTGGAAAGAAAGCTCGCGCAGCAAACCTTCCTGGCCGAAGAAAACGCCAAGGCGCTTGAGATGGCAACCATCGCAGGCAGGGCTTTCATCGACCAGTACCCGTTCGACAAGCTCGGCTTCAATGATAAGCCGGCGCAAGACCTGAAGGTTCAGCTCGTCGAGGTTGCTCAGGAAAAAGGCGCGGCCTACAAGGTTGTCGCCGTGACAACCGCCGACAAATTCGGAAAATACAGCTTCCGAGTCGAGGCCGGCTCCTATCTCGTCCAGCCCCTCCTGTCTGTTCCGGGCTATCCCGCTTGGAACTATTCCGCCAACCTGGAATACCGGACCATCGAGGTCTCTAAAGGAGAACTCGCCCTCGGTCCGATATTCCTCGTCAGATGAAACACCCCAAAGCCCTGAGCTGAAAAGCCCGGGGCTTCTTCTTGTTTTAGGGTAAAAATTGGGCTAAAATGGCCAATATGGAAAAATTCAGATACTTAACCCTAAAGGATATCTCCAAGCTTCCCAAAAGCGCCGGAGTCTATTCTTTTTCCGACGGAAAAAAGACTCTGTATATAGGAAAGGCCGGGAATATAAGGGAGAGAGTTAAAAACCATTTCAATCAGCCCTCCTACAGGGACGACCTTTATATAGATAAAGTTAAAAAAATCGGCTGCATTAAAACCGGCTCTGAAATTGAAGCTTTGATATTGGAGGCCGAACTGATAAAAAAACGCCAGCCCGGCTACAATGTAATCTGGAAAGACGACAAGAACTATTTTTACGTTGGAATAACCAAAGAGGACTTTCCCAGGGTCTTCATCACCCACCAGCCCAAAATTGAAGAAAGCCGAACCCTGCTCATCGGACCGTTTATTGATGGAAAGTCTCTGAAAGAAACGTTAAAAGTATTAAGAAAAGTTTTCCCTTATCGCAGCTGCTTTCAAATGCCGAAACACGCCTGCCTTTGGTACCAGCTGGACCGCTGCCCCGCTCCCTGCCTCTTTAAGTCAAATCTGGCCCGCCAAATTGAAGGAGGCCGAACCTTGCTTAAATTTAAAAAAGAATACCAAAGAAATATTAAAAACCTGGCGGAAATTCTCCGCGGGAAAAAACTCCGGGTTCTAAAAGAAATGGAAAAGGAAATGAAAAAGCTTTCCGGAGAGGAAAAATTTGAGGAAGCGGACAAAATTAAAAACCAGATATATTCGCTTAAAAGAGTTTTTTCTCATGCCAGAATTTTTGAATTAAGCGAAGCCAAATCTCCATCTGCAAAAGAATGGCCGCATAAAAGGGCCGAAGCTTACGATATCGCCAATATTCAGGGAAGCGCGGCAACGGGATCTATGGTGGTATTTACAAACGGACTTCCCGACAAGTCCCAATACCGAAAGTTCAGAATAAAGATGGAGAACAAGCCCAACGACGTGGCCATGATAAAAGAAGTCCTATTAAGACGGCTAAGGCATGCTGAGTGGCCCCTCCCCGATTTCATCTTAATAGACGGAGGAAAGGCGCAGCTGAACGCGGCAAAAGAGGTTTTATCAAAAATGCCGGGGAAAGAATTTAAACAAATTAAAGTGGCGGCTCTGGCTAAAAGAAATAACGAGCTGTTTTTGGGAGACAAAAAAAGTCCCGTGTTATTGAAAAACACGCCCAGGGAATTTTCCAACGTAATACTCCAAATGAGGGACGAAGCCCACCGCTTTGCAAGAGCGTACCATCACAAGCTCAGGGAAGTTGCGCTCAAGCCTCGTTCTTGATAAAATAACATAATGTTCAGTTTTATCCTTAAAATCGCTTCCGGAATCCTCGGGCTCTGGATAGCGATAGAGTTTATTAACGGCGTCAGCTTTTACGGGACCTGGCAGGACCTGCTGATTATCGGA
Organism: Minisyncoccota bacterium; assembly: GCA_028694095.1. GTDB lineage: Bacteria > Patescibacteriota > Minisyncoccia > Minisyncoccales > MHMH01 > JACOYH01. The sequence goes on from JAQUTZ010000028.1 coordinate 5,623, forward strand.
TTGGTTATGGGGGTTTTGAATGTCTTTATTAAGCCGATATTGAAGCTGGTCACTCTGCCCCTCCGGATGCTCACCCTGGGACTGTTCAGCCTGGTAATCAACGTAGGAATCATCTGGGCGGTTGACATTTTCTTCCCCGAGCTTATAATCACAGGTATTGTGCCCCTTCTTTGGACCACCTTAATTGTTTGGGCAATAGGATTTCTTCTGCCCGGCGTCTCAGGAAGGGACAGGTAAAATATGCAGCAATTTCTACCAATAGCTCAAATAGTAATTTCAGTTGTGCTCATAGTATTGATTCTCCTCCAGCAGAGGGGAACGGCTTTGGGTTCCGCTTTCGGAGGAGAAGGTGGCGGATTTTACGCCACTCGAAGGGGAATCCAGCAAAAAATATTCTGGGGAACGATAGTCTGCGGCGCGCTGTTTATCATCCTTGCCGTACTCAATTTGATCCTCTAATGAAACTAGGAAAAATATTACCAGATAAAAAATGGCCCTCTAAAAAACAATGGGGCCGAATTTTCACCATTCTGACCAAAGGAGAAAAAACCCTCCTGCTGGTTTTTCTGGTTCTTTTTGCAGGTTCGGCCATATCCTTAATAGCCCTTTTCTATTCCAAAAACACCGAGATCGGCCCGGCCGTGGGAGGGACTTACAGGGAAGGAATGGTCGGAAGCCCGAGCTTTATCAATCCCATATATGCCGCCAACAATGATTCGGAAAGGACTTTAATTGAATTAATCTTCTCCGGTTTGATGGAATACGACGAAAACGGGAAGCTTGTTCCGGAACTGGCCTCGCAAGTGGAAATAGAAGAAGACGGAACCGGCTACTTGGTATCCATAAGAGAAGATGCTTTCTGGCACGACGGCGAACAGCTAACAGCCGACGATGTTATTTTCACCGTAAAAACAATCCAAAACCCGGACTATAAATCCCCTCTCCGGGCCAACTACCTGGGAATTGAAACAGAAAAAGTTTCCGATTACCAGGTCAGATTCAAGCTTCAAGAAACCTATTCCGGATTCCTTGAAAGGCTGACTTTTAAAATAATCCCCCAGCATATTTGGGAGGAAATATCTCCCCAGAACTTCCTTCTTTCGAATTACAACATCAGGCCAGTGGGCTCCGGTCCTTACCAGTTTAAAAACCTGGAGCAAGGGCCTTCGGGAGCAATCGTACGCCTGGACCTGACAAGATTTAAGCAATATTACTCCGACACCGAACCGCGCCAGCCCTATATTTCGGAAATATCTTTCTTGTTCTTTGAAGACGACGAAAATCGGACGGGAGAAGAAAAGCTGGCCAGAGCAGCCAGGGCGGGCCAAGTAGACGGATTTCCCCTGCCATCTCCCGAATACTGGGAACTGGCGAAGAAAGACAGCTATAAGGAAATATCTCT
>JAQUTZ010000029.1:0-1859 GCA_028694095.1 Minisyncoccota bacterium
GGAGAGCCCAGCTGGCCGTCTCCCTTCGGCAAAGGCAGGCCCGGCTGGCACATAGAAGACACGGCCATTGCCGAAAAGTTCTTCGGGTTCCGGTATGATATCCACGGCGGAGGAATAGACCTGGCATTCCCCCACCACGAAGCTGAAATAGCCCAAATGGAAGCTGTTTCAGGCAAAAAGCCGATGGTTAAATACTGGCTCCATACGGGATTCTTAACGGTCAAAGGGAGAAAAATGTCCAAGTCTCTGGGAAACTTCGTTACCATAGAAGACTTCCTGAAAAAGAGCTCCCCCAGAACCTTAAGGTTCCTGGTTGCCAAAAACCATTACCGCTCCAGGCTCGATTACAGCGACAGCTCGGTTATTCAAGCTGAAAGAGAACTGGAAAGAATAGATGAATTTATCGAGAAGCTGAAAAACAAGAAACACTCGCAGGGACCGGCCAGGCTGAAAATTCCTCAAAAAGAATTCGAAAAAGCAATGGAAGACGACTTTAATACCCCCAAGGCCGTTGCCGCGGTGTTTGAGTTGGTAAAAAACGGCAATTCTTTGATAGACCAAGACCTGCTTTCCCAAAAAGACAAGAATAACGCCCTGGAATTCCTGAAGGCGGCAGACCGCATTTTTAACGTATTCTTCCAGCCGGCAAAAAATAAAATTCCCGGCAAAGTATTAAAGTTAGCGAAGGAAAGGGAAAAGCTAAGGATGGAAAAAAGATGGGCGGAAGCTGATAAGGCAAGGGCGGAAATAGAAAAACTGGGCTGGAAAGTAGAAGATACGGAATCCGGGCCCAAACTAAAGAATCTCCAATAAAAAAGCTAGGATGGACTCCTAGCTTTATTTTCAGGCATTTTCCGCCAATCGGAATGATGTCCGCAATGGTGGCACTTGTCTGCCTCTAATCCTTTTTGATCATCTATAACTCTAACAAGTCTGTTTCCGCATTCTGGGCAGTGGGGGTAATGGTTTTTATTTAAAATATTCATTCACCCCTCCTTTTATCCAAAAATCTCTTTTAAGCTGCTGGCAAAATTCCGGCAATCCGGAGAGCAGAAAATTATCTGCGACGCCAAAGGATCGCTACTGACTCTCTTCACTAAACCGATAAACTTCTCCGGCTCTCTTTCCACTTCCCGCTGCAGGGGTTTGCCGCACATAAAGCACTTTAAGTGCCGCTGCGACTCTATGATATTTCTTTTGACGGTCAGGGAGCTGAAGGTTTCATCCAGTAAAAAGCTGAACCACTCCTCGGCTGAAGATTCAACCGCCGAGCTCAAAAGCGACTCCACCGCTTCAGCCAAATAATCCTGATAAAGGAAGAAATTTCTCTGGACTATGCCGGTGTTCCTTATCCACAACCTTATTTCCTCATCTGTATTCAGGGCATCGGGATTGTTTTCAATCAGGTCTTTCTTGGTCTCGTGGTAAATACTGCCCATTACATACAGTCTTGCAAGATTGTCGGATATCCAGCCGCTCTCGAAATTATAGAAGCCGGCTATTTTAACAAAATTAATCTTTATAATCGGCCAATACTCCTCTCCGTCGTCCACCCATTCCATGTTAATCATTGAGGATCTATCCTCTTCGTCAACTCTTATAATCGTCGCGATATCGGATTTCGGCAAAAATCTATCCATTGCCATTTCCTCCTCATAAATATGCTATTTTAAAGGTTCTTCCCATAGACTATCACTCCTTTTTCTTTTTGCAAGCGCTTCCCGCTTGGGCTTGTTTTCCAAACAAGACTTATAGAACGACAGTACCTCATCGGCTATTTTGGGCCAGGAGTATTTTTCCGACTCCTTAATCCCCCATTGCCCCATCTCTTCTCTTAGTTTGCCGTTTTTTGCAAGCGC
>JAQUTZ010000029.1:1959-6342 GCA_028694095.1 Minisyncoccota bacterium
TCGAACTTTTCTCTTTTTAAAATCTTGTTTATAGCAAAGCGGTTAAGGGCCAGGCAGAAGTCCGCCTGCGTTCCGGCCACGTTCATGGGAAAAGACCTGCCCAGGAATATTACGTCTTTGCCGTATTTTTCCTTCCTTTTCCTTTTGGGAACGATAATCTTGGATTCTATCCCCCGCTTGCTAAACTCTTTCTGCAAACCTAAAATGTGGCGCTTTACGCCACCAGGATTCATAAAACTGTGGGAAGTAACAAATCCTATTTTCATGACCTTGAAAAAAGAGGGGGTCTTTGGTACATTGTAATTGATGTCAGAGAAAAATCCAAACCCGGAAATGCCCGACAAGCTGCCTCCCCAAAACGTCGAGGCGGAGCAATCGGTCCTGGGTTCCTTAATGATAGACAAGAACGCCATTTTAAAAGTGGCTGATTTTCTGCAGCCTAAAGACTTTTACAAAGGAAGCCACCAAGAGATATATTCTTCTATGCAGGCCCTTTTTGAAAAAGGCGAACCGATTGACCTTTTATCCGTCACTACCCATCTCAAGGAAAAAGAAAAACTGGAGGCCGTAGGGGGAAATTCCTACTTAACGGAACTGATAAACGCAGTCCCTACCGCCACCCACGTAGCCACTTACGCTAAAATAGTCCAAAAAAAGAGGATACTCAGAGAGCTTATCGATGCCTCCTACCAGATAGGAGGGCTTGGGTACAAGGAAGATGAAGACGTAGACAAGCTTCTGGATGAAGCGGAAAAGACCATATTCAGCATTGCCCAGCATTCCTTGAGCCAAAACTTCATACCGGTTAAATCCACGCTGACGGAAGCCTTTGAAAGAATGGATATGCTTTCAAAGCAAGGAGGGCAAATCAGGGGCATACCGACCGGATTCACGGATTTGGACAGCATGCTGGCGGGATTTCAAAAGTCAGACCTTATCATTCTCGCTTCCCGGCCGAGCATGGGTAAATCGGCTTTGGCCATAGATATCGCCAGGAGCATATCCATACACCAAAAAATGCCCGTCGGCATATTCAGCCTGGAAATGTCCAAAGACCAGATAGTCGACCGTCTTATAGCCGCCCAGGCAGGAGTCGACCTTTGGAAGCTGAGGACCGGAAAGCTGTCAGTTGAAGACTTTCAAATGATTCAGCAGGGCCTTGGAGTGCTCTCAGAGGCCCCGATATACATAGACGACGGCCTGACATCCAATATCCTTCAAATGAGAGCCATGGCCCGAAGGCTGCAGGCCGAAAGAGGGCTGGGGATGATTATTGTCGACTACCTCCAGCTGATGGAACCGAGAAACGCTGCTGCCAGCGAAGTCCAGCAAATAACGGAAATATCCAGGTCACTCAAAGCCCTAGCCAGAGAGCTTAACGTGCCGGTTCTGGCTTTGTCCCAGCTTTCCAGGGCCGTGGAAATGAGAACTCCTCCGAGGCCCAGGCTGGCCGACCTCAGGCAGTCGGGATCTCTGGAGCAGGATGCCGACGTCGTCTTATTCATCTACAGGGAGAAAATCAGAGGAGAGGAAACTCCCCAGAACGTAGCAGAAATTATTATTGCCAAACACAGAAACGGTCCCATTGGGGCCATAAAGCTGTTTTTCGACAGCCAAAAAGCCAGCTACCGCAATCTGGAAAAGTACCAGATGGAAGAAGAAATCTTTTAAATGTATCCCCCCTCAATACAAAAACTCATAGGGCAATTTTCCAAATTCCCGACAGTGGGCCCCAGAACGGCAGCCCGCTTCGTTTTTTATCTCCTGAAAATTCCCAAAGAAGAAGCAGAAAGCCTTCAGGAATCGATTTCCCAGCTTAAAGAAAAAGTGAGGCTTTGCTCCTTCTGCTTTAATCCGTTCGAGGGAGAAGAAGAACTTTGCGAGATATGCGACAATCCCGGCAGAGACAAAAGCACTCTTTGCGTCGTTGAAAAAGAGCCGGATCTGGAGGCTATAGAAAAAACCAAGCAGTACAAGGGAAGGTACTTCATCTTGGGGGGAACTGTTTCCAGATTAAGAAAAGAAGATGTAAAAAGCCTCAGAACTAAAGAGCTGATAGAAAGGGCTGAAAATCCGGAAATAAAGGAAATAATCCTGGCAACCAATTCCACCCCCGAAGGAGAAAACACGGCCCTTTATTTGGAAAGGCTGCTGGCTGAAACAAAGAAAAAAACGACTCGCTTGGGACGGGGAATACCCGTAGGAGGAGAACTGGAATACGCCGACCCCGAAACCCTGAAATCGGCCCTGGAAGGAAGGAAATAATCTTACCCAAACAAAAAGCCATCCCCTGAGGGATGGCCTTTTTATTTAGTCTCTATTCCGGTAATTTCCACTTCAGTGTATGGCTGGCGGTGGCCCTTTTTCACCTTATACCTCTTCTTGGCCCGGTATTTGAATATAATCACCTTGTCTCTCTTTCCCTGCCCGAGAATTTTGCCGGTCACTTTGGCTCCCGATACTTTGGGAGCGCCTATTTCCACCTTTTTATTCTTTTCCAGCAATAAAACATCAGAGAAGCTTACTTCGCTCCCCTCTTTCTTTTCCAGTTTTTCTATTTTGATTTTTTGTCCCGGCGAAACAAGATACTGCTTGCCTCCGGTTTTAATTACAGCTAACATTTTAATTTAAGATTATATTAATTATCCTTAGCGAATCAAGGTTCTGGCCAAAGGCCAGGTTCTTATTTTGATTTTAATTTTTTGGTTTCTTTGAACTCCTTCAGCCTCTCGACCTTATCTGTGAGCATGTTTAAACGCTTTTCAGACCCGTCGTAGGAAGAAACAGCGCTTCTCAGGTGCGACCCAAGCTTCCTGAAGTCCTGCAGAAGCTTTGAGGCATCCTGCTGAACCCTATCCAGCCTTTTTAGTATGTTCTGGGTCTGCCTGGATATCTGGGTGTCTTTGAACCAGTGCTCAATGGTCCTAAGCGTGAGATAGATGGTATTCGGGGAGGTCATAATAATCTTCTTCGACCAAGCATAAGAATTAAGGTCGAACTCCTTCCCGATATTGTTAACTATCTCGTAATATATAGCCTCGGCCGGTATGTACATTAAAGCGAACTCAACCGTAGACTCAGAAGGTATTATATACTTTTCTGAAATTTTATCAATATGCCCCCTCAAATCTGAAATGAACTTCTTTTGAAACTGCCCTTTTTCTTCGGGAGAGGCTTCAACCATTTTAGCGAAGTTTTCCGAGGGAAACTTGGCGTCTATGGGCAAAATTCTTCCGTTGGGAAGCTTTAATGCGGCGTCAACCTGCTCTCCGGTGGAGAAAAGATGCTGAATCTCATAAAGCTCTGAGGGAAAATGCTGCGAGAGTATGTGCTCCAGGGAAGCTTCTCCCCACTGGCCCCTGAGCTTTGGAGAACGGAATATTTCCTGAAAAGAAGAGACGTCTTTCACCCTGTCTTGAACCTGCTTAAGGTCCTCCCTTATTTGGGTGGCTTCCCGCGTAAAAGAGCGCATCTGCTCGCTCATCGCCCGGGAGCTTCCGTCCTGGACGCTCCTGATGTCCCTTAGCTGGCTGGTCATCAAGTCGGTCAGCCTTCTTTCCAAATTAAGTATGGAATCGGATTGCGATTTATCCGTCTTGAATTTTTGCATCAGAGAAAAAAATATCGCTGCAAAAAAAACGAGCAACCCGAATATCAGAAAAGAATACTGAAGAATCTCGCTCATAGGGCAATTTTATCATTTTTGCCTTATCCAGTCAAAAATAAAAGGACGCGCGATGGCGTCCTTCATTTTAATCGACCTCGGTATGGGGATCTTCAAGTATCCCCACATCCCTCTCCATCTGCAGGGCGATTTCATGGGCTTTCCAGAAAGGAACTCCTTTTACCATCTCCCTGAATTCAGTGATTTCGTGGATGGCGGTACTGTCGAAATACTGCCGGGATACCGGCTGGTTTTCACTTTTAAGGTTATCGCAGCCGCAACCGGGATAATGGTGGGTGCTTACCCAAATTTCGTCCAGAGGTATGAATTCATGGACGTAACCGTGGCCGCCGGCGCCGTAAAGAACGCTGATATTGTTCCTTATCCACTCTCCGTCAACGGCGCATATCTTAAAGCCGTCCCGGATGCCAACCACCTTTTTCCAGCTTCCCGATAAAGTAAAATTCTTATCTTTGTTCTTAGCCCTATTCTGAATGGCAAGGGCTATTTCCTTGGAACAGCGACTATTTCTATCCATTTGTCCTCCTTTTAAAGTACTGTATTCGAGACTAAAAAATATACGGCAAAAAAAGATAATTGTCAATGCCTGCCGAGCATTTCCGCCAACACAAAACCTATGTATAAAAGAAGGAGGAAAATAGCCTCTTTCCTGGTTATTTCCCGGCCGGTTCTGGAAAATACGGTGAAAAACAACAAGG
>JAQUTZ010000003.1:0-2112 GCA_028694095.1 Minisyncoccota bacterium
AAACCTCTTCGGGGGAAAGATAAAGGAAGTAAGAGGCTTTCTGGGTGGCTATGGGGAGCTCGTGGCCCTGGAGAAATACCTCGCCCCTTTCTCCGGTGCTATTCATGAAATACTTCTGCTGGCCTGAAGCTAGGGCGGCATAAAAATCATGCTCGACGATTTGCAAAAAAACCAGGCGGCCCACAATAACGGCCGCCAGCATGAAAATTAAGGCTAAAACGAAATTAATTCTCCATTCTCTCATATTTTTACCTGGAATTTGCGGCTACCTGGGAACCGGCCATCCTGACATACTGAATTCTTTCAACCTCCTCGTAATCCATCATTTTTAAAAGGCCTTCCAGGCTAGCTAAGGTGTAAGTTTCGGAAAAATTAAGCTCTATTTGCTTGTTCTGGCGGGATACTTCGGCGATTCTGCCTTGATATTCGGATATGGCAAACCCGGCCCGAGTATATTCGTTCACTTGAAAGATATAAAAGGCAAGCAGCAGGAAAACCAGGCAAAAACCCAAGGCTATAAACTTCTTTAAGGTAAAATTATGTATTGAAACCAACTGGCGCCTGAACGAAATCGGAAAGTTGCAAATTGCGCTGTTTCCCTGCATCTTTTTTAATTTATTAATTATTAATCGTCTTTTTAACCGCCGCCCTTAATTTAGCAGACCTTGCCCGGGGATTCTCTTTAACTTCTTCCCAGGATGCTGTAACGGGCTTTTTGGTTATTATCTCCAGCTTTCCTTCTTTAGCCGCCTCCCTAAAAAAGTTCTTAACCCTTCTGTCTTCCAGGGAGTGGAAAGAAATTACCACTATCCTCCCCCCTTCCACTAAAGCGTCCAAGGCTTGAGGGAGAACTTTCTCCAGGCTTCCCAGTTCATCATTAACCGCTATCCTTAAAGCCTGGAAGGTCTTGGTGGCAAAATGCGTCTTTTGCCTTTTGTAAAATCCGGGTACTGCTCTTTTCACCGCCTCAACCAACTGGACTGTATTCGTTACGGGCCTCTCCTGTCTGGTTCTGATTATCTCTTCCGCTATTCTTTCGCCAAACCTCTCCTCTCCGTAATCTTTTAATATTCTGGCTAATTCTACCTTAGACCAGTAATTAACTATCTTTTCGGCTGTCAGCTGGTTGTCTTGCCCGTACCTCATATCCAAAGGTTCTTTTTTAAGGAAGGAAAATCCCCTGCCCGATCCTTCGAGGTGCCAGCTGGACATTCCCAGATCGAAAAGAATTCCATTAATATTTCCGAATCTTTCTTTCTCTACTATGTCGGCAAGATTGGCAAAATTATCCTGGACGAGAACAGCTCTCTGCCCGAAATCTTTTGTTTTCAATTTACACTCTTTAATCTGCTCAAGACTTTCGTCTATACCCAGAACTTTTCCCTTAGGGCCGTTTTCTTCAAGAATCGCCGTCAGGTGCCCCCCTCTTCCGCAGGTAGCGTCTATGTAATTCTCATTCTGCTTTACGTCCAGCAGCCGGATTGCTTCTTTTTTTAAAACCGGTATGTGCATATTAAATTCCAAGCTCCTTCAGCCTTTCGGCTATGTCCCCGGCAGCGGTTTCCGTTTTCTGCTTGTGCTCCTCCCATTTATCCGAATCCCAAATTTCAATCTTGCTGGAAAGCCCCAGCACAGTCACGTTTTTTTTCAATGAGGCATAATCCTTTAAATAGTCGGGTACCAATACTCTTCCTAATTTGTCCAGCTCAACGTCCGTAGCGCCCGAGAGCATCATTCTGGCGAAATTCCTGGCATCGGATTGGGATGTTGGCAAATTATTGAGCTTTTCGGCCATCTTCTCCCACTCTGGCATTGTGTAAATAACAAGGCATTTTTCCAGTCCCTTTGTAATTACCGCCCTATCCCCCAAGTCCCTCCGGAACTTAGCTGGAATAGAAAGCCTTTTCTTTGCATCTATTGTGTGTTTGTATTCTCCTATCAACATATTAGTTATCCCCCGTTTTCGCTGTTATCCCCATAGTTTTCCACTTCTTTCCACTACAAGTACATTATCGCCCACAGACAGGCATGAGTCAACCACTTTATTATTAATCAATTTAGCTTAAAAATACGCTTAAGGGGCATATTTATCCCCTTTTTATCCACAGATGC
>JAQUTZ010000003.1:2212-29218 GCA_028694095.1 Minisyncoccota bacterium
CCACTTCTTTCCACTACAAGTACATTATCGCCCACAGACAGGCATGAGTCAACCACTTTATTATTAATCAATTTAGCTTAAAAATACGCTTAAGGGGCATATTTATCCCCTTTTTATCCACAGATGCTTTAAATCAAAACAAAAAGCCCTGAAAATAACAGGGCTTTTGTCTTTTATTTTTATCTAGCCAATAGAGCTTCTCTGGTGTATTCCCCCGAAGGTCCCCAAAGCAGCCATCCTGCAGCTCCCGATTCTTCAGCTGCCAATATCTGCTCCCTTACCTTTTGAGCGTCATAATAAATTCCTCTGTTAGTATCTTTATAAATGTCAAAATCCTGAAGCCAAGGCCTGATTTTCGCGGCAGCTCCGATTGACTCTATGTAGTCTTTGGCTATAAAAATAGATCTGGCAATGACAGGATAGGGGTTTCCGGAAACCGTTTCCGATAAATCTTCCGAGTCATATGGAATATAAATCCCGGGCAGCCCTCTTTTTTCATCCCTGCCCACTTGAAGCCCGCCGTAAAAATGGCTGGGATAAAGCATGTAGGAAATATAATCGAAATGCTGGGCGGCGTCGTATGTCCTCTGGCCTATCTCCGTAGAGTTCCGATGGGCGGCTACGTAGCCGAATAAATCAACGGAAAGAATTATATCGCGATCGTAATTCTTAAGGGAATTGGAAAGCCGAGAAAAGAAATCGCCTATTACCTGGTATTTCTCTTCTGAGTTATTGTCATAAAAAGGATAGATGGCGCTTTTAACGTCGCCGTCCGAGGGGAACCTTATATAATCGAACTGCAATTCGTCAAATCCGAAATCAATTGCCTTTTTGGAAAAATTAATTATGTAATTCTGAACTCCCGTACCCTTTGGATCCAGCCACAATCCCCCTCCGCTGTCTTCCCAAATTTCCAGAGAGCCGTCTTCTCTCTCTATTTTAAGATACCAGTCCGGATAGGCGTCCTCCAGGGAAGAATCCCTAAAGACGCATATTCTGGCTATCACCCAAACGTTTTTTTCATGCAGTTCTTTTATATATTCCTTAAGGGACGAGGGCATATATGGGCCGTCGTGCTCCTTAATGTCTATAACTACCGCATTTAGCTCTGTTTCCTCCAAAAGGGAATTTATTTCCTCGCGAACGGCAACAGCCTGGGAATGGCTGGAATTGGCGACAAACTCATTAAGGTAAACTCCCTTAACGTTTTCGCTTTGCTCCCTGGGAGAACTATAAATGATTTCTTGAAAAGAATTTGTTTCGGGATTTTCCGTTTCAATTGAGGATTCGGTTTCCGGTTCCTCGGGATAATAAACGGCTGTGCGCCATTGGGTGGAAACAAAAATTCCTCCGGCAATCAAGGCAAGGAGGGACAGAGCTGGTAGAATAATTGAAGCTCTCGAACCGAACATATTTAAGGCTGATTAATCATCAGGGAGAACGATTCCGGATTTATTTCCACCTTGTCTCCCCTCTTTAATTCTCCGGACAATAAGGCGGAAGCCAAGGCGTTTTCCACTTTGTCCTGAACCACTCTTTTCATCTGCCTGGCCCCGAAAGCGGGGTCGTATCCCAGTTCAACTATTTTTTCCTTCAAGGGATCGGTGACAATAAATTCTATCCCTTTTTGTTTAAGGCTTTTTTTCAGCTTGGCCATTATGAGCTCGGAAATATCCAAAAGGTTTTTCTTGCTTAAAGGTTTGAAAATAACCACTGCGTCAAAACGATTGATGAATTCCGGTCTGAAGGTTCCGGCCTCGAAAAGATGGTCAATCATTCTTTGCTTCAGTTCCTGCCAATCGGCTTTCTCCTTAAGGGCCTTGAGTATCATTTGGTAGCCGGCATTGCTGGTAGCAATAATAATGCTATTCTTAAAATTAACTTTCCTGCCGACGCCGTCCGTTAAGAACCCTTCGTCTAAAACCTGCAGGAAGAGATTTAAAATATTCGGATGGGCTTTTTCAAGCTCGTCCAAAAGAATCATGGAAAAAGGATCTTCCCTGACGGCGGTGGTCAGCAGCCCCTCTTCTCCGGCAGAGCCGATAAGCCGGGGAATATCTTTAACGTCCTGGAATTCCGACATATCCAGCCTGATCATTTTCTGCTCGGAACCGAAGTATATTTGGGCCAAAGCTTTTGAGGTTTCAGTTTTCCCCACTCCGGTAGGCCCCAAAAAGAGAAACGTTCCCATCGGAGCCGACTTCACCTGAACTTCAGACCGAGCCCTCCTTAAGGCGGTAGACACTTCTTTAACCGCCTCTTCCTGGTTGATAATTCTTTGGTGGATAAGCTTCTCTAAATTCAAAAGCTTTTCTTTTTCTTTGGCCTCCACCTCCCCTACGGGCACCTGGGTCCTCTGGGAAACCACGGCTGCAACGTGCGAGGGCAAAACAGTTCCGTCTTTGACCGACTTTTTCACATAAATCATCACTTCGTCTAAAAGATCCAAGGCTTTTTTGGGGAAAGGATTGCTGGTTAAATACCGCTTGCACAAAGACACTACTTCCCTCAAAGCGGGATAGCTGACAAAAAGATTGTATTTGCCTTCCAGCTGAAGAGAAAGATTTTCCAAAACAAGCATGGTTTCTTTTTCCGAAAGCTCAGCTACCTCCACTTTCTCGAGAAGATTCAAAACGGAAGGATTCTGCTCTATATTTTTATGGAGCCCGGCATAACTGGTAATAGCCACTATTTGGAACTGGGGTAAATGGAGGTAAGAGGAAATGACTCCGGAAATGTCTATCATTCCCGGCCCTGGTTTTACGGCAATAAAGTTATGGAATTCATCGATTACCAAAATCACGTTGCCCGCTGAAACGACCTCCTGGAAAATAGTGTCCAAGGTGGCCTCCACATCCTCGGGATTGGAAAATTCAGCTAAAAGGGCCTGCATATCCAGCTCAACAACTCTTTTATAGTTCACGTCGGGAAGACTTTGCCCGAAAACCGATTTCCTGACGATTCCTTGAATAATCCCCTTTTTGCCGACTCCCGGTTCCCCTACCAGCAAAACGTTATTGTATTCATGCCTGGCCAAAATTCTTTCGGTCTGCTCTATTTCCGATTCGTGCCCGATAATTTCAGGAAACTTCTGCCTCTTGGCGCTGTCGGTCCAGTCAATGGAATACCTGTCCAGGGTTACCGTGTATCCGGCGGTCCACTCCTTGGCCAGAGTCCCTTTCTTTATCAAATTACCGTACTCCCACCATTTTTTTTCCTGCTCGCCCTTTCTGGTAAGAGACTCGTACCACCAAGTCAGATTCTCTATGTCTTCGACCCTCAAATTGTTTTCTATCAGGAGATGCTGGAATATCGGGTCTTTTTTCGCCAAAGACGTAAAAACGTCTCCCACTTCAATCCTAGAATGTCCCCTTCCCCGGGCTATATTCGCGGCCTCCAAAACAATCTCCTCCAGTCCGGCGCTTTCCGGAGTGCCGGGAAAGTTCTGCTTAAGGGCTTTTTTAATCTCTTTTGGATTAAGCAAAAGGCGGATAAAGACAAAGTCGGTAAGCTCCGGATTTATTGAAAGGAGATAATGAAAAAGTATTGTGGAATTGGCTCTGGCTTCTTTTTGGGAATCCTGGAACTGCAGGGACTTAAATGCGGCCTTGGCCGGACCGAAACTCAACAGCTCGGCCAAATTGCGGTCTTCCGGGTTTTTGAGAAATTCCTCCAGAGTAAAAGGCAGTTTTGGATTTTTAAGCTTTAATTCGAAAAAAGAAGACTTCAGCCTGGCTGCCGCAGAAAAAGACAATGATAAGAGGGATATTCCCAATAGAAGCGAATTACTGGCCGGAGAAAAAGATGCCGTAAAAAAGCCGTAGATAAATAAAAGGAAAGCGACGATAAAGAATATAGATAAAATCTTCCGGAGGCTCCGGGCAATTATAAAAATCGGGTTCCGGGAGTGAGCCACGGCCTTGTATATTTTGGCCCTTTTTAAATTAAAATAGAATTTTGAATCCATAAAAAATTCCCAATACTAAAAGAACCGGCAAAGCCAGCCAGCAAAGAAAAACAGCAACTCCCGCCAATAAAACGATAATTTCAGTAGCCAAGCCGGCAACAACCAGAAAGCTCCTCATAATCGCTCCGATTGTCCGGGATATTATATTGAAGGAAAAGGCCTCAATCCATCTTTTCAAGTCGAATCCTTTTCCGTAAGAGTATCGGTATCTTCTCCAGGGAGAAAAAAAGGTTTTCAATAATACGGGAACGGACCAGTAGTTAAGATTGAATTTCAGGCAATTCCCCCATCCCCTTAAGATGCTCTTGGGCCTGTCTAGAAAATGCCATTCTAAATATAGAAAAAATATATTTCCCATCAATTATATTGTACCACAAAACAAAAAGCGGTGTATAATGCACCGCTTTTCGCTGATGAGCAACCTAATTGATTTTGCTCTTTATCTTAGCCTGGGCAGCGGCAAGCCTCGCCACCGGAATTCTGAAGGGAGAACAACTGACGTAATCCAGCTCTATCTTATGGCAGAATTCTATGGTTTCCGGATCCCCTCCGTGCTCTCCGCAAATGCCCACCTGGATATCCTTATTAGCTTCTCTTCCGGCCCGAACTCCCACCTTAATCAAAGAGCCCACTCCCTCCTGATCTAAACTGAGAAAAGGATCGTCTTTGAATATTTTCTTTTCAAGGTATTTTGGCAAAAACCTTCCTGCATCATCCCTGGAGATTCCAAGGGTGGTTTGAGTCAGGTCGTTGGTGCCAAAAGAGAAGAACTCGGCGGCAGTAGCTATCTTGCCCGCCAATAAAGCGGCTCTGGGCGTTTCAATCATCGTTCCTATCTTGTATTCGGGGTTTACTTGATAGCTGTCTTTAACCTCCCGGCAGACGTCTTCTATTAAATCCTTGATAATATTGAATTCTTCCAAACTCACTACCAGGGGAATCATAATTTCGGGAGAAACTTTTACCCCCTCTTTGGCCAATTCGCAAACGGCCTCCATTATGGCCCTGGCCTGCATCTGGTAGATTTCAGGATAGACTATAGCCAGCCTGACCCCTCTGTGCCCGAGCATGGGATTTAATTCCTTTAAGCTTTCTGCCTGGGATTTCAGTTCTTCTTCTGAAACCCCTATCTTCTGAGCCAAGCTTTTTATATCCCCCTCTTCTTTGGGAAGAAATTCGTGCAGGGGCGGATCCAGCAGCCTGATAATCACGGGCCGCCCTTCCATGGCCTTAAATATCTCGATGAAATCGCTCTTTTGCAAAGGAAGTATTTCAGCTAAGGCCGACTCTCTGGCTTCTTTGTCTTTGGCTAGAATCATTTCCTGAAAAATCTCTATTCTGCTTTCTTCAAAAAACATGTGTTCTGTCCTGCAAAGTCCGATTCCCTCGGCGCCGAAATCTTTTGACTGTTTCGCTTGAGCGGGAGTGTCGGCATTGGCAAAAACCCTTAAAGCCCTCTCTTCGTCGGCCCATTCCATTATTTTACCGAGGTCTCCCGAAACTGCGGCCTCCAAGGTCGGAACCTCTCCCAGTAAGACCTCTCCAGAGGTGCCGTCTATGGATATTTTATCTCCCTTTTTGACCACTATTCCGTCAGCTTCAAACTGCTCCTTCTTGTGGTCAACGAAAATGGTTTCGCAGCCGACTATACCGGGCTTTCCCATGCCCCGGGTGACCAAAGCGGCGTGAGAAGTGTATCCTCCCCTGCTTGTTAAAACTCCCTGAGCAGCATCAATACCGTGAATATCGTCCGGAGAAGTTTCCATTCTCACTAGAATAACCTTTCTGCCTTCCTCCATTAATCTTACGGCCTCGTCGGAATCAAATACGGCTTCCCCGACAGCGGCCCCCGGAGAGGCGGGCAAACCCTTGGCGATTACTTTTTTGGCCGCCTTAGGGTCGAATGAAGGCCTAAAAAAGCTTTCCACTGATTTTGGATCTATCCTCAGCAGAGCTTCTTTCTTATCTATTCTCTTTTCTTCCACCATATCCAAGGCGATTCTGACCGCAGCCTGGGCAGTTCTCTTCCCGGTCCTGGTCTGAAGCATCCAAAGCTTGCCGTTTTCTATGGTAAACTCGATATCCTGCATGTCTTTAAAGTATTCTTCCAGCTTCTTTGAAATTTCCAAAAGCTGGCTGTAGCATTCCGGAAAAGTCTTTTCCAGCTCGCTTATCGGCTGGGGGGTCCTGATTCCCGCTACCACGTCCTCCCCTTGCGCATTGGGCAGAAACTCTCCGTAAAGATTCTTGTCTCCCGTGGAAGGATTTCTAGTAAATCCCACGCCCGAAGCCGACTGGTCGTTAATGTTTCCAAAAGCCATGGATTGAACATTGACCGCAGTCCCCCATTCTTCGGGAATCCGATTGAGCCTTCTGTAGGTAATGGCCCTGGGAGTATTCCATGATTTAAAAACCGCCCCCACCGCTTCCCAAAGCTGGATATGCGGATCTTGAGGGATTTCTCTTCCGGCTAAAACAGAAACCTTGTTCTTCAGCCGCTGGGCCGCCTCCTTCCAGTCTTCAGCCAACAGCTCTACATCCAACTTATAGCCTTTTTCTTTCTTCACTCCCTCCAATGCCTCATCCAGCTCTTCTTTGGGAAGGGCCATAACTACGTCGGCAAACATAAAGATAAATCTCCAATAGGAATTCCAAGCGAACCTGGCGTTACTTTCAGCCAGCTTCTCGGTAATCTCGTCGTTAAGCCCCAGGTTCAATACCGTGTTCATCATGCCGGGCATTGATATCCTGGCTCCCGACCTGACCGAAAAAAGCAAAGGATTCTCTTTGTCTCCGAAAACGGAACCCCTTTCCTTTTCAACCCCTTTCAGGGCCTCCTCCACCTGAGCTTTCAGCTCCTTGGGATAATTCTGGCCGTTCTGATAGAAGTAAGTGCAAACCTCCGTTGAAATAGTAAATCCAGGAGGAACGGGAAAACCCATCTTGGCCATCTGGGCCAAATTAGCTCCCTTGCCCCCCAAGAGATCTTTCATGGAAGCATCTCCCTCTCCTTCCCCTTTTCCGAAAAAGTACACGTATTTTGGCATTTGTTTTTGTGTTTTTTTAATTATTCTTAATTTTTGGCAATCAAGTCCTTATATTAAAGGTAAAACGATTTCCTTGCAAGGCTGCAGGTTGTGGAAAAATAAAATCCCGGAAAATAATCCCGGGAATCGGGTGGGCACTACAGGATTCGAACCTGTGACCCCTGCCATGTGAAGACAGTGCTCTAACCACTGAGCTAAGTGCCCTATTTCACTTGGATGTTAGCACATTTTTACTAAAATTCAAATCCGCCTTACTGGGGCGGATCTGAACTGCGCAAATATACAGAAGCACTTCTGTAAAGGATCCCTAGGTAAATTAACCCTTTAATTTTCTGTATAGGTCACGCAAAACGTCGGTAGCGATTTCCTTTCCTCCAAGACCGAAAGCTAAGCCGGCTGAAATGACTATAACAGCAACCAATCCGGCGAATAGAGTGTTGATTAGGGTTGGAGCAACTCCCAGCTGTATCAGTATGGCAAGTATGGCGAAAATCCAAATTGACCATCTGATGATAACGCCGACAATGTGCCCGTATCCCACTTTAATCGACTCTACTGTCGCCCTAACGACTTTCTCCAAAAGGTCGGCAATAATGACGGCTGCCACGAAAATAAAGGCTGCCACCACTACGTTGGGCAGGTAGGCCAACACCGCTGTCAGGAATCCGGCGAATTCGGTTAATCCCAAAATCTCGATAGCTGCCAGCAGAAAGACTATAACCAATACCCATTTAACAAGAGCTCCTATGAAATCAGCAGCGTCAACTTTGAACTCCGCCTTTTCCAGGGCCTCTTTCCAAGCTCCCCTCTCGAAGATGCGGTTGAATTTCAATCTCCTTAGGAGTTCGGAAACTAATTTTCCTATCCCCACGGAAATGAACCAACCAATCGCAAAGACGATTATCGCACCGATTAAGGCAGGAATAAAACTCAGGAATCCCTGCCAGAGGTTTTGCAAAGCTTCAATTGTGACTGAAGCCCAATCTGCAACCATGATAAGGTTATTTTTTATTATTAATTATCGACCTTTACAGATTCATTCATTATATCAAGTCAAGAACAAACAAAAAACCCTTGCCTGTGGAAAACTTTTTCCCTTAGCAAGGGCCATTAATTGATGCCTTCTTCGATAATCGCCTCTTCGGCTATCTTTTCTTTAATCTTGACCTCTTCAGTGATTTTTTTATTCTTCCAAGTCCCCCTAAGGAACCAAATTATAGTAACAACAGTAGCGATGATATCGGCAACCGGAAAGGCTATCCATATTCCCGTTTCCGCCAAAGAAGTTCGCTGGGAAAGGAAATAAGCTAAAGGCAGAAGCAAAACCCATAATGAGACCAGGGTCAGCACCATGGAGGTGATGGTATTTCCCGCTCCCCGGAAAACTCCGCTGATAACCTGATGGACGGCGATAAATCCGAAAGCAAAAGACATCAGCCTTAAAAATTGAACGCTCTGTCCTATCGCCTCCGGCTCTCCCGGAACGAAAAATCCCGCTAAATGTTCTGCAAAGAAAAACATCAAAACTCCCGCCAAGCTAAGCACGGCAAATCCCACAGCAGCGCTGATTTTCGCTATTTTTTCGGCCCTGTATATTTTCCCTGCTCCCATATTCTGGCCCACAAGGGCCGAGGTGGCCATGGATAATCCGATAGCCGGAATAATTACCACCGCCATCATCCTGGTGCCGATTCCATAGGCTGCCGTTACAACAGTACCGAAAGCGACTACCAGGAACATCATAATTATCATCAGTATTGATCTGGATGATTGTTCTATGGAGGCGGGCAACCCCAGATTGAACATTTTCTTAATCAGAGGAAAATCCGGCTTTAATTCGCTCCAGCGGATTCGTATTTCTCCTTTCTTTCTAAAGAGCAGATAAATTCCAATGGCAGCCGAAAGGCCCTGGGTAAGAATACTCGACAAAGCGGCGCCCGAAACTCCCATCGCAGGAAAAGATCCCCAGCCGAAAATGAACAAAGGGTCGAAAATTAAGTTCAAGAGAACCGTTCCCAGAACAATGAACATGGGAACGTTAACTTTGCCTACTCCCCTCATGAGCGACTGAAACATTATGTAGATGAAAAGAAAGGTAATGCCGATGAGAGAAATCTTGAGATAAGAAACTGCGTCCTCATAAACGTCCGGCTCAGCGCCCATTAAATTAATCAAATGAGGCGCAAAGAAATAGCCGATTGCAGAAAGAAATACGGCCACTACTAATATAAACAGAAGGGTTTGAGTGGCGATATGATTAACCGCCCCTTGGTCGCTCTTGCCCTTATATTGGGCCACCAGAATCGAGCCGGCCATAGCCATTCCCCCTCCCCAGGCTATAAAGAAAAATATAATGGGGAAGCTTATCGAAACCGCGGCGATGGCTGAAGCCCCCAATCTGCCAACCCAAAAAGTATCCGTCAGCTGATAGGCGGTATGCAGAAGATTAGTGGCTATTATGGGAACCGATAAAGACAGTAAAGACTTTAAAACAGACCCCTCTGTAAGACTATTGTTATTCATATTTGGACAAGCTAAGACCGCGTTGTTGACGCGGCCTGATTTTTGAGTGTGGACCCGGCCGGCCTCGAACCGGCAACCTCCTCATTGCAAATGAGGTGCTCCAGCCAATTGAGCTACGGGCCCCTCCTGCTACTTCTGCTCTTCTTTAGGAGCTTCTTCTGGTTTCTGTTCTGCGGGAGCCTCTTCTTTCTTTTCTTCCGCCGCTTCCGGCTTTTCTTCGGGCTTTACTTCCGGAGCTGCTTCTTTTGGAGCCGATTCGGCTGGCTGTTCCGGAGCTGCTTCCGGCTGCTCCTGGACAGGCTGTTCGGATTTTTGCTCCTGAACTTCTTCTTTCTTTTCCTCCGGGGCGGGCTCCTGAGCGGGAGCTGCTTCCGGCTTTGCTTCTTCAGCCGGCTTTTCCGCAGGCTCGGCTGGGGCTTCTTTTTTGGATTTCTTATGGACGTCCTTCTTGGCACCCTCAACTACTCCTTCCGAAACCAGCATATTAAAAACAGTATCGGAGGGTTTTACTCCCTGGGAAATCCAGTACTGAATTCTTTCCTTTCTTAACACCCTCTCTTTGGTCTTGGGATTATAGAATCCGACTTCTTCCACAAAACGGCCACCTCTGGGTGGATTTTCTTTATCGGTTACTACTATCTTGTAAGTCGGCTGATTCTTTTTTCCCGTCCTTAATAAGCGAATTACTAACATATATACTATTTTACTTAAATTTAAGCTTTAGTCAACTACCAGCCCTTTAGCTCAAGGGCTTTGCTGGCTGCTTCTTCTTCGCCTTCCTGTTTGGAAGAACCCTCCCCCTCAGCTACCAGCTCATTCCTTAGGAATACTCCGATGATGAAATGCTTGGCATGATCGGGCCCCCACTCCTTCACAACTTTATAAGTAGGAGTAATCCCCACTTTCTCCTGGGCCTTTTCCTGAAAAAGCGACTTAGCGTCCCTGAATAGCCGCTCCTCGAAAACCCTGGGGAGCTCGGCGATAACGCTTCCTTCTATGAATTTCCGGCAGGTCTCAAAACCTCTGTCCAAATACAAGCTGCCAATAAAAGCTTCTATGGTGTTGGCAAGGATAAACTGCCTGGCCTTGCCGGTTTCCTTGGACTCTCCCTTGGACAAAAGAAGGAAGTCGTTAAATTCCAGCTTTTGGGCTATCTCGGAAAGCATTTTAGCGTTAACCAGGGCGGCCCTCCAAGAAGTAAGTTCCCCTTCCGGGTTTTCGGGATATTTTTTGAAAAGATACTCTGTTACCACTAACTCCAAAACGGCGTCGCCCAGAAACTCCAGCCTCTCGTTGTGAGAAAAACTAAGGTCGGGATTTTCGTTTAAATAAGATCTGTGGACAAAAGCCTGAGTCAGCAAATCTTTATTCTTAAACTTTATTTTCAGTTTTTTCTCAAGCTTGGAAAAATCTTTCATTATTCCTCCTGATTAATTTCTTTGTAAACCGTACCCAAGACTCCGTTGATGAACTTTCCCGAGCTTTCCCCGCCGAAGTTCTTGGCAAGCTCTATGGCCTCGTTAATGGCAACCTTCGGGGGCACCTCCTCCTTATTGCCGAAAAGAAGCTCGTAAAGTCCTATCCTTAGAACATTCCGGTCAACAATGGTAATTTGCTCGATGGGCCACTCCGGAGCCGCCTTCTCAATGATTTTATCGATTTGGGAAATATGCCCCATTATCCCCTTCGTTAAATTCCAGATGAAGTCGGCGTTTTCAAGTCCGGGTCCGTATTCTTCAATGTTTTTTTCTATTATCCCGTCCAGCGCCTCCGTCTTTTTACCAGAAAAGTCCCACTCGTAGAGGGACTGAAGGACTATGGAGCGAGAAAGGTGACGAGAAGCCATTGCTAAGGTTATTTTTTAGATAAAGCCTCCCAGGACGCATTCTCCTGAGGAGCTTCTTTCTCTTCTTTTCCTTCCTGAGATTTCATCTCTTTCTCTTTTTGCTTCCTCTCCCTTTTGGTCATCTTCTTCATTACGTCTATTACTTCGGCTCCTTTATAGTAGCCGCAGTTCTGGCAAACGGTATGGGGAAGAACGGGCTTTTTGCACTTGGGACAAACAGACAAAGACGGCTCTTCCAGATAGAGGTGCATTCTCCGTTTGTTCCTTCTCGATTTTGTGTGTTTTTGTTTTGGAACTGCCATACTGACTACTAATCTAACAGAAAAGCAAAAAAAATGCAAACCCCGGCCGGCCCCGATTAATTTCAGCCCTCCGGGTTTGAAAGGAGAACGAATCCTTTAAAAAAGTCGAATAAATTAACCAGGGCTTTTTTTAAAAATACAGCGGGAGAAACCTCTTCGTATTCCGGCAATGGAAATTCAACGTTAATCATTTCGCTTCCGGTACAGGACTTATTAGAGCCCAAAAGGGAGTTGTCTGTAACCTTTAAGCGGATTTCTATGGGCTCAACGGTAGCATAACTGGTGGTGGTGTTTCCTTTATTGAAAGAATCTGTAATAAAGCCGTCGTCGGAATTGTAGCTGAAGTCCCATTCGTAAGTAACATTCGGATCGGCTTCGCATAAATGCTCTCCCCCGTCGTAACACAGGGTCTCAGCGACGCCGGATTGGTTTTGTATGAACTCCACCACCTCATCAACAACCGGATTTATAGGATTGGGAGAAAAATCCACCCACGGGAAAGAATGGTCTGAAGTCCTGAACGGATTCTGGTCTGACCATTCAGACCAGCTCCCCCTATTGTCTTGAACCCTGACTATCCACCAATAATTGGTGCTCCAATTCATCCAAGCCGACCATTCAGAAGGCACGGGCGCAAAAGAAGTGCTAGCTCCTCCGGAACCCGTAAACTCTCCCGGGCCGGGCTCAGAGGGAAAACCATCCTCATAGGGACTGTCGTTTATTCTTATCTCGTAAGCCTGCTGCGGATCGCCGTCATCATCAGAATATGTCCACTCAAAAGTCGGAACAGTAGCTCCCTTGATGCCGCAATAATTCCAGTTTTCTTCGGAGGTAGTTGACGGCTGGTTAGGAGGCTGATTGCATTCCGGAGTATTGAAAGAATAATATTCGGAATATAAAGATCCGGACATATAAACTACGCTGCATTGGTAATCGGACCTTACTCTCCAAGTGTAGGCCGTGTCGGCTTCAAGGGGGTCCCAAGTGTAATTCGTAAGGCCGCCCACCCCGACAGTGCCCTCGCCGACTATTTCCACTGCATAATTTACAGACTGAAGAGCGCATCCGCCGATAACTTCGTTTATATCCTCCTGGGCAAGAGCGCCCCAACCGAAATTAACTGCCGCATCGCTCCCAGATCCCGTGCAGTAAGGATCCCAAGTCACACAGCCATCTGCTGAAATTTCAGCGGAGGCGATGTCTGCCCCAAATAGAGACAGGCAGAAAATCAACGAAAATAAAAATAAAAAAGTTTTTCTCATTCAACTCTTATTTTTGTAATCCTTGTGGCCGTAAAGGTGGTACGAGTCATTATTTCCTCCCTGACAGACTCTTCCGTGGCCACCACGATGAAGTCCCCTTCCTGAATCTCGCTGGGCTGCATTTGGCGGTCGGATTCCGGAGTAACCTCGTGGAATATAAATTCCGTGTCTTCATCAACTCTTATGACTTTCTCTAAATTGCCGGCATCGGAAATTATCTTGTAAGCTTCTGCGCTGATTGTTATGGTGCCAGAACCCTCCAAATCCGAACTTACTACCGTACCTTCGATAAGATTGTTGGGATAATCGGTTAACTCCCAAAAATTAGAAGGCGTCTCCTCTTCCTCTTCACTCACCCCTTCGGGCTCCTGAGAAAGTTCGCTTCGGGCATTGAAGTAAAGAACAGAAACAACCGCTAGGGCGATGACCAGAAGGAAGATTAAAATTATTGAAAATTTTTGCATAATTATTTTAATTTTATATTTACTCGACCTCTTTAAATATTATATCATACTGGCCGCAAGAGTGAACAACTTTACAACCACCCCCACAACGGAATCGCGGAAAATAACGGTGAAACAAGCTCCGATAAAGACGAAAGGCGCCAGAGCAAAGGTTTTGTAAACCATTACTTCTTTATTCCCGTCTTTTCCGAGGGAGTCCTTTATGGCCTTTAGCTGTTCTTGAGACAGCCCGGTTCTTCCGACCGGACCTATTTTTTTCTCCAACTCTCCCTTAAGCTCTCCCCGGCCCAAAAACATTCCCTCCTTAAGGTCCCCCGCTCCCATGCTCCTTACCTCTTTTTTTTCGATATAGAAATTGAGAATCCTGTAAGTAAAGCCGATTAACACCATGAACACCAGTGCCAGCTTTAAAATATTCAGCAAAAAGGCGACCTGGCCGGTGAAAAACAAATACGAGATAGAAGCCACGCCCGCCACCATTATTAACATACCGATAATCTTGTTTTTAGAGATAAGCTTAAATAAAATCCGATAAATAAAAAAGAGGAATAAAAACAGAAAAACCGGTGAAACGATTTGGTCAAAGTTCTCAAAAGATTCGCTTGCTTTTTGCCGGGCCAGTTGAATGATAACCATCATTAAAACAAAGGCGACGTAGATGCGCAAAAATCCCGGAAGCTTTTTTAGCAGCTCCCGAGGATTGATTTTGAAGGCGGAAAGACCAGAATTCCCTACCTTACCTGCTAACGTTTTAACCCCGAAAATCAATGCCTTAAAGGTTAAAAATATCACCAAAGGGATAAAAACGTTTGCCAATAAGACAAGGGACGGAAAAACCGGAAAATAAGCGTTGGCATAAAAGCTATGGGGAATCAAAAAAGCGTAAAGCGCGAAAAGCTTGGCGTCGCCGGCTGCCAGCAAGCCGAAATTCCAAAGAAAATACCCGACTATCAGCGCCACGATGCCGTTAAGAGCCATCTCGCCCAAATATGCTATATTTCCTCCCTGGTCGAACAAAAGGGCGTATAAGAAAAGAAATATGTAAAGCAGGAAAGCCCAGGCAAATCCCGCAATCAGCCATTTGTTCTTAATCTTTCCGTATCTTATATCCGTATAGCTGCAGATAATGCCTATGATAGAAAGCGGGGCAAGAAAAAAGAGGTCGAGGGTCATAAGATTATTTCTTTATTCCAATAATGGGATTATGGAAGAAATCCCGTTTTTTAATTTCAAACTTTTCTTTTATCGGCTTGAATTCTTTCCCGCCTACCAATTTTAAATAATCCTTATGTATCCCCAGGCAGTATTTTTTATAAAGGCAGCTGCGGCAGCTTTTCAGAAAAGTGACTTCGCTTCCCCTCAGCGTCCTCCAGGCGTAAGGCCAGATTTCCGGGGGCAAAACGCATAAAGGGAAATGATAGAGGCGCAATTCGGGCAGCCCCTCAGCCCATTTTTTAAACTGGGACAGCTGGGGCCTGAAATCGCTATATCTTAAACCGACGGCCTTAAAGTTCTTTTCCGCAAAACCTTCCATTTCCATAAAAACCAAAATTACCCTATCAACGGAAGGAAATTCCTTTTTTATGAAATTTAAGGTATCGCTTACGTATTTTTGATTGGGTTTTATTATAATCACCCTCAGCTCCAGCTCTTGAGAAGAATTGCGGTATTTTAAAATATTATGCACCCCTTCTACGGTCTGCTCGAAACTACCCTTTACCCTTGTAATGGCGTCGTGAAGCTTGGAGTTCGGGCCGTGAATAGCTATCTCTATCGACAGATTATTCATGGCCAAGCATTGCTTGGCAAACAAGGGATAGCTGAACATTCGGCCGTTAGTAGCCATAACTATTTTATTGTCCGGAAACATGTTCCTGACTTCTTTAACTAAAGCCAAAAAATTAGGATGGATCGTAGGCTCCCCTCCCGTTAAATTTATATTTTCCCTGGCGGCCAGATACTTCGCCTTATGGCTTTCAAGGCGCGAAATAACCGCTTCTTTTGAGTAAAGAAGAGAATCGTTTTTATCCCGGAAAGTCACCGGATTGGTGCACATTATGCAGTTATTGTTGCATCTGTTCCAAATGCAAATATCGGCCATAAAATCAAAGTCTGTTAAAAGACGTCAAAATAAATCTTATCCAGATTATTTAATTCGGCAATTTCGGCTTCAGCCACCTTGTATTTCTTTGCTTCTTCCAATAAATTATTTTGAGCTAAAGCCCTGGCTTCTTCCATGGAAGCTGCCTCTACAAAACCCAGAACTTCAAAGTGCTCCAGGCTTTTATAAATAATAATGTATTCCTTTTTTTTAATTTCCTCCATATTTTTTTATTTAATTATTTTTAATTCTTTATCGCCATAATGAGCCAAGTATTCCTTCCAAATGCCCTCGCAAGCATTAAAAAGCTTGCAGCCGGAGCATTTTTGGGTTTTAGCCCGGCCCACCGTTCTCCTCCCCTCTTCCGCATTGGGATTGTAAAAATCGGGGGCGATATGCTCCGTCTTAAAAGTGGCCACTTCCTGCAATTCGCTGATTTGGTCCAAGTAATCGGCAAAATAGCATAGGGGCACGTAGCGAATGTGCCAATGGGCAGCTCCGATTTCTTTTCCGATATCCAGGCACTTTCTTATATAAGGAGCAGCCAAAGATATCTTGGGGACAAGCTGGTCGAACTTCCCGAAAGCAGCGCCGTAATTCGGATCAACGAAAATAAATTCGGAGTTATCAATGCCCAGATTTTTAATATATTCCCCTATTTTCGGCAGCTGCTTGTAGTTCTGCTTAACAATGCAGGTATTGCTGCCCAAACTGACCCTAACTCCCATTTCCTTAATTAGCGCCTTAACGTTCTCCAGTCCCCTTTTTAGCTGGTCAAAACTGCCGGGAGCCTGGGTCAAAGAATCATGGAGGGCGGCTGTATGCCCGTGGATGGAAAAAACCAAGCTATTCAGCCCCGCCTCAAGCGCTTTTCTGGCAAAGCTGTCGTAAGAATACATCCGGCCGTTGGTGGCCATCATTATGGTTTTAAATCCAAGCTCTTTGGCAAATCTTATCAAGTCTAAAATGTCCGGCCTGACCGTAGGCTCTCCTCCCACGAATTCGATGTAAGTGCTTCCTCTTTTTTTCGCGTCAGCCATCTCCCTTTTTATTTCCTGGAAGCTGCCGCCGGGAATCTTCCTTTTGTCCCAATTAATGCAAAAAACGCACTTGTTATTGCAAATATAGCCGAGGAATATAACTGTTTTTTTTATTTTATTTCTTGGCATGGCGCCTTTTCACCGGCTTTAATTCTTTTAAGCCGAAAAAATCGGCATAGTTCTTCCAAACGCCGTAACACTCTTTATTATATTTGCATTCCTTGCAAAGCGGCGACTTAACCTTCATTTTCTTTCTATTGTCATCAATGGAGCATTCGAAATCCGGCCCCCTTAAATATGTGTCTGACTGCATAACGTCGTTGATGTTTTTCTCATACCCGGGCAGCAGGCAGGGAACCATATTGTAAACGTGGCAAGGAACTTTTTTCGTCCCTATTTTCAAGGCCTCCATTAAATAGGGAGCCGCCTTGCTCATGCTAACGGCGATACTGTCGGGATTTTTAAGAACGTTTCCCTCCAAGGTAACGTAAATAAAGCGGAATTCTTTAACGCCGAGGTCCAGCAAAAATCTCACCAGGGCGGCCAAGTGGTCATAATTAAATTTCAAAATAACGATGTTTATTTTAACCGTTTGGCCGAGGCCTATGAGATTTTTCAATCCTTGCAGCGTCTGCCCATAAGACCCCTTAACTCCCATAATCCGGTCGTGAACGTCTTCGAAGGGAGAATAAAAAGAAACGACGAAAACATTGACGCCGGCCTCAATGAGGCGCTCGCAATAATCTTTGTAATAATACATTCTGCCGTTGGATTGTATCTCAATATTGCGTATTTTCTTTTTGGCGTAGCTGGCCAGCTCCAATAAATCTTTCCTTAAAGTCGGCTCCCCCCCGGAAAAAGCAAACGTCCGGGCCTTGGCTTTGGCGGCAATATCAATATCCTTTTTTACGTCTTTAAAGGTTTTTATTTTTTTCTTATCGTCGATGCTTCCAGAAACAGAACACATAACGCATCGGCAGTTGCATTTAAAGGTACACAGGCTTTCCACTTTTCCGTAATCCCTTTTGTCTAATGGCTTATCTTTATTCTTCATCGTTTTTAACGGGTTTAAACTCTTCCCAGCCGAAAAGCTCTGGGTATTCCTTCCAGGGTCCTTCGCAAGATTTAAAATACTTGCATTGGCTGCAAAGAGGGCCTTTGGCTTTTCCCTTGTTCCTGCGGTAATCCGTATAATCTTCAACCTGAAAATCGGCGTCGTAAACGTCGGTATCTGGAATAATTTCCTCGACAACAAAATCTTCATATCCCTTCATTAGGCAGTAAGGGATGGCTTCGGTCATAACTGGGATGCCGGCCTTAATTCCAACCTGCAAAGCTTTTTTAACATACGGTTCCACTTGAGAATGGCGAGGAACTATCTCTTCGACCAGCTTTGGGTCGGAAGCGATAATATGATTTATATGGATGAAAGCAAACTGAAATTGGTTGACCTTCAATCCCGCTAAAAGCTTGGCGAGATTGGGAAGATCCTTGTAGTTCATTTTATTAATCACCGAATTGGTGCCGACGTACTGGCCCAAAGAAACCAAATTCCTTATCCCCTGCACGGTTTGCTCAAAGCTGCCCTTGGCCCTGGTCAGATTATCGTGGATAGCGGAAGTAGACCCGTGAAGAGCGGGAGAAAACTCATTGGCTCCGGCTGCAATTAAAATCTTGCAATAATCTTTGTATGCAAAGAGCCTTCCGTTCGTTTGAATTTGAATGGCGCTGTATCCAAGACGGCTGGCGTACTTCACCCACCCCACCAGCTCTTTCCTGATAGTCGGTTCGCCGCCCGTGAAAACCACCCCCTGGCTTTTCCGGGAGTTCTTTTCCAGTATTTCCTTAACCTCTTTATCAGTCTTGTTGGGATAAATCTCCCGCTTGTTGCCCTGAACGCAAAAACGGCAAAGATTATTGCACTGAAATCCTATTTTTAAATCTATTCTCTTCATTGTCTTCGTTTAATCTTATCACCTTTTGAAAGTACGGTAAATTGCTTAATTCGGCCGATATATTATAATTCAAAAAGAGACTTAATCGCCAATAATTATATGAGCGCAAAAAATAAAATCGCAGTTTTATTAATATTAGTGGCAATTGCGGGCGGAGCAGCCTACCTTATTTTTAAAATTGCAGGCGAAGAATCGGTTTCAGCCGATTACTATAAACAAGAAGGAAAAAAATATTTTACTTCTGGCGATTTTGAAAAATCCGAAGAAAACTACAAAAAAGCCCTGGAAATGGACCCGTCTTGCTCTACCGCCTCGTATCAATTGGGCAATATATATCTAAGATATGAAGAATACGACCAGGCCAGGGAATATTTTAACGAAGCCCTTCGAAAGGACCCCGAATCCCTAATTGAAAAAGGATCCTATCTTGGCTTAGCCGGCGCTTATTTCTTTGAAGAAGATTACGGAAAATCAATTGATTACATAAACCTGGCGCTTGAAGACTCTCAAGCTGTAACGCGGGCAGAAATGGAAGTCCTTGAGGCTACAGCCTACCCGATGCTGGCCAATTCATTGTTCTTCTTGGGAAACTTTTCTGCCAGCGAAGAGTACCTCCAAAAAGCCCTACAACTGGACATTAAAGACCTAAAGCTCGCTTCCTCCGTAAAGGAAAACGCCTATAACGGGCTTGGCTTCCTTTCGTCTTCTCTTGGAGAAAACGAAACAGCCATTGAATATTTCAATGAAAGCATGAATTACAATGCGGATTCGGCGTTAAGATATCTTTCCTATTTCGGAATGGGCCAATCCTATATTTTCCTTAACGACTACGACAAAGCCCTAGAGTCCCTTCTAACAAGCCTGAGCCTTATTGATGAATCTCAGTACGTGCCGGATTACAGCTTTAACAAAACGCAAATATACAATCTTCTGGGAAAGGCCTATCTGGATATAGAAAACTTTTCGCAGGCCGAAAATTCGTTTAACAGCGCCATTGAGGTAATCGAAACTGAAACGTTTGATTCTGCCCGCGAACGCGTCCTGTCATACTCAAGGGCCTATTCGGGTTTGGGGGAAATCTCCTTCCAGCTCAATAACCATGAAACTGCGCTTTCGTTTTTTGAACAAGGACTGGAAAATATAACAAGCGTGGAACCGAAATACTTCAGCGAAAAAACAAATTTCTATTTCTTCGAAATCCTTCTGCGCTACCAAAAAGCCCTGCTGCATGCCAGCACCCAAAACGCCCTGGAGGCTGAAAGAGAGCTAGAGAAAATTACAAACCTAATATCTTCCCTCCCTCCGGAAATTTATTCGCTAATCGAAAACCTGCCGTGGTTTAACGACGGAGATTCTATTTTTGAAAAGGTAAATGTCCTGCAAAATGAAATTTAAAAGCGGAGAAATAAAACTTCCCAATCCGAAGCTAAAAAGCAAAATCTCCCTAGAGGAAGCAATCACTAAAAGAAAAAGCCTAAGAGCTTATACCAAGTCCCCGTTAAGCCTGAAGGAGGTTTCTCAATTGCTCTTTGCCGGACAAGGATTGTTAGGGGGAGACAGAAGAACGATTCCCTCCGCCGGAGCGTTTTATCCTATTGAAATTTACCTCTCCGCCGCAAGAATAACAGATTTGCCTCAGGGACTTTACCAGCATCTCCCGGACGGCCATAAATTAAAGAAGATTACCTCAGCCAACCGAACGGCCAAACTGGCTGCAGCAGCGTTCGGGCAAATTTGGGTAAAAAATGCCCCAGCCGTTCTTATAATCTGCGGCGACTTTGAAAAAACTGTCAAAAAATACCAAGACAAGGGAGAGGATTTCGTGACCATGGAAGCCGGCCACGCCGCCCAAAACATTTCTCTGCAAGCCGCCGCACTTAATCTGGGGACTCTCTGCGTGGGGGGTTTTAACGAAAAAGAAGCAAAAAGCGCTCTTAATATCGAAAAGAACAAAAAGGTTTTCTACTTGATGCCGGTAGGAAAAACCTTCAAAAACCAAGATGAAAAAGAGGCTGAAGTTCTGAATGATTTTTACCAAATACTGGAAAAAGAATTTCTAAAAGACTTATGATATTAAAATCCAGCCCGAAAATATTTCAAAACTATAAGAGCAACCATCCCGCAAAAACAATTTCTGCGGTTAAAAAATCTTTTAAGAAATTAGGATTAAACCTCAATAATTTAAAATACCGGGGAGAGAAAGTCGGCGATATTTTTTCCATTTACGGAGGAGAAATTACTTACGGCGGCGAATACGTCTGCGCCGGAAAAGGACTGAGCCTTCAGCTTTCCGAAGCCAGCGCTTACGCGGAGGCGGCTGAAAGAATTCCCCCCAACATGTCTCCTCTTAGCGCTCACATAAACCGCAAACTAGACATTGAGGGAGCTTGGATGAAGGGCTATTCCAAAGGGACTCAGGATAAAATAAAAAACGCTTTAGGCGTTGAAGAATTTTTCAAGGGATTTCCGAACATCGATATACGAGAAATAAGAGAAGGCGAATTGGCCAAGCACTGGGTCGATGCTTATTCCCTGACAGAAGATAAGCGAATAAAGGTGCCTCCCCCGCTAGTAAGAGAGATATCGGGGTCCAACGGCTGCGCCGCCGGAAACACCATGGAAGAAGCTATCCATCAAGGTTTTGCCGAAGTTTGCGAAAGATATTCTTTAATAAGGTACATAACCGAAAACCTTTCCGCCCCGACCGTCAATAAGAAAACCATAAAAAACAAGGAAATTAAAAATCTGATAGAGCTGTTTGATTCCCTGAATATAAGCGTGGAAATAAAAGACCTGACTATGGGGAACAAAGTTCCGGTAATGGGAGTGGTCTTTACCAATCACAACTTGGATTACGATAAAGACAGCCTCAGATACAGATTGTTTCACCGAACCCTCCATGCCGGATCTCACCTTGACCTCAACCAGGCCATTATCCGCTGCTTTATCGAGGAATGGCAAACTTCCACCAACACTCAAGCTCTCATGTACCACCGAGAGATGAATATCATTGACCGATATTTTGATGAAAAAAGAAAAAAGGAAATTGTAGATAATTTCAATAAGGACTTCAATCCTTTAATGGTTTTCAATCGAAGTTTCAGCGATTTCGACTTTATCGATAGAAATGCGCCGATTATATCATTCGGCGATCTGGTCAGCCATGAAACGGACGATTTCTACGACGACGTTAAAATTATCAGCAACCTGTCTCAAAAAAACGGCTGGAAACCGCTGATAATGGACTATTCTATTCCGGAAATCCCCCTAAGCGTAATTAGAATGGTCATTCCGACCGTTTCCGACACCCTGCGTTACAATCACCCGGATAAAAAAGAGGAAATAAAAATTCCTTACGATAAAAAATTAGTTCCTTCGTTAAAATCTTTCTCGGCTCATAATAAAATAAAAACAAAAGAAATAATATCTGCAGCTGAAAATCCTTCCGTCTTTAAAAGCTTCCTCGCCAAGAAAAATATAAATGTAAAGGAAATAGTCCCTCTTCTAGAAAAAGAATTAATAGAGCACATGGTTACTCCCTACCCGCCCTACAGAACCCTGGAATACAACCCGCCGGAACTGCTTAAAATCCTGAGATCTGGATTAATGATAATGGGAAATAAACAAAAAAGCTCCAAGACTGAAGCTCTTTTAGAGGACTATCCCGCCTAAAATCAGACTTTCTTATAATAACCCTTGGATTTCAAGAAATAGGAAACTGTTTCTCCGGATTTGAGGGTTATTTTTTTATACGGAAAATCCAACTCGATATGCTGTACGGGTTTCAATTCCACTCCCCCTTTAATCAAATCTTTTTTGGTAATTTCCTTCTTTTGGGAATGGCTTAAAGATTCCAATGCAATACTTTCAACTTTCGTCTTTTTAACCTCCTCGGACGAGGCCAGTTGAGCCAATCCTAAAGCGCTTAATTTATGGGTATTGGTCCACTCTAGGCCTATATCCAAAGTTTTGCTCTTTGGAGAGATTTTCATCAATCCGGTACTGGGCATTTCTCGAGGATGGGTCATGCCGATCTTTTTCCCCTTCTTGCCAGATGATGAATGGAGATAAAAAATTATGCTCACCTTGCAGCTGCTGTGGCAGAACCCCACGGCCGCGACAAAACAGGTTCCGGCAACCTTCCAGGGCATTGAAGACATTTTGTTGAGAAAATTACCTATCTGTTTTTCAGTCTTTAGCCTTTTAAGAGCCTTTTGAATACTCTCTACTCGGGGATAACCGGCCCTTAAAGAGGCTTGCCAGATTAAGGCGTTCTCTTTGCCGGTAAGGTTTTCAAATTTAACACTCAAAAAATCTTCCGCCGATCCCTTAAAGGCATCTCCTCGGCTAATAGCCTTCAAGATATTTTTTCCTTGGTTATTTATTATTTTAGAAGGAAGCTTGGGCTCTTTGTAAAAAACCATCTTGCCGTCTAAAACGGCGGAAGTCAGATTTTTAGGATGAATAGCCCGAACCAATTCGAAGTTTGAAAAATACGAATGTTCCTGCTCAAACTCTAAAATTCGCA
Source organism: Minisyncoccota bacterium (assembly GCA_028694095.1). Taxonomy (GTDB): domain Bacteria; phylum Patescibacteriota; class Minisyncoccia; order Minisyncoccales; family MHMH01; genus JACOYH01. The sequence continues at coordinate 25,248 of JAQUTZ010000003.1, forward strand.
GCTTATATTTTCCTCCTTGCGGCTGAGGGCTTGATTCCAGTTTATAAAAATCATCGACGAAAAGATTCTTTCTTGCCTGGTTTTCCGACTCCGGGAGAATATTGTTCTCCATGATATACTCTTTGCCGTTCCAGAGAATTATAAACGGGCAGCAGCTCGAATGTGATCCATGCGAGCCGTGAGAAGCATGGGATCCGTGGGAAGAATGGGAGGAGTGGGATCCGTGGGAGCCGTGGGAACTGTGGGAAGAATGGGAGGAATGTGATCCGTGCGAGCCGTGGGAAGAATGGGAGGAATGTGATCCGTGCGAGCCGTGGGAAGAATGGGACGAGTGAGAGCCGTGGGAGCCGTGAGATGAATGGGACGAGTGGGAAGCATGAGAGCTGTGAGAGCCGTGGGAGCCGTGAGATGAATGGGAAGCATGAGAGCTGTGAGAGCCGTGGGAGCCGTGAGATGAATGGGACGAGTGGGAGCCGTGGGAAGCGTGGGATGAATGGTCCCCCTTCCAGCAACTATCATGAGCTGAAGCACTATTGCCGAGCATCACCCCTAAAACCGCCAAACCCACGCCCAACTCAGCGGCATTTTTCTTGGTTATTTTCCCCTCCTCGCTGGTTAAAAAGGATTTAATATTCTTTTTTATGGAAGGAAATTTTTTCATGGTAATTAATCAATTTGGGGTTCAACCCAGCTTTTGAAAACTTCCTCTATTTCTTTATTTTGCAATTTTTCGAATAAATAATCCAGCATTCCCCTATGCAATTGGCATTTTTCGTTGCCGGGCATGAAAGTGAAAATATCTCCGTAGAGAGCGTAATTTAAGACGGGACAAACCCCGCAATACGGCTTGTAAGCACAATTATCGCAAGGAAGGCTTTCCAACAGGGAGGCGACGCACAAGGATTTCACGGTATCGTGCGAAATAATCTCTTTGTAGCTGTTTTCTTTTACGTTGCCTATCAGAAAAGTATTGCTTCCCAGCATCCTACCCTCGTCGCAGGTATAAACCTTCCCGTCGTAATTATACAACAGCTGTCCTATTCCCGCTCCGCAGGGAGACCTTAAGTCGAGAAACCCAGGATCTCTGTCGGTCAAAATCTTTTGAAGCATTATCTTTGACCCCCGTTCTGCAAAGTACTCCCCCTTCAAGTTCAAAGAAATAATGTAATCCATTGTTTCTCGCCAATATGCAAGGAACTCTTCGGCGGAATAGCCTATCCCATTTCTCATTTTACCAGATAAACCCAAAAAGCTTAATGGCCTGAGGTGAATCCCTGAAAATCCAAACCGGCGGTAGGTATCTATTATTTCCTTGGAATGTCCCAGGGAAAATCTGGATACGGTCAGTAATGCTGAAATATGATATAAGTCAGTATCTTTTTTCTGGCGATCCTGTATTTTTTTAATCCATCCGGACGTCGCTTGGTAGCTATCTTTACCCGGCCACGGCCTATTTTTATTATGGAGCTCTTTTGGACCGTCAAGGGAGGTGCAAAAAATGACCCTGTTTTTTGTAAGAAATTTGTATTTCTCTTCCGTTAACAGGCTAAGATTGGTCACCAGGGTTATAAATAAATTCTTGCCGGCTTTCTCGTTCTTTTTTCTGGCATACTCAACTATGAATTTTACCACCGGCCAATTAACGAGGGGCTCCCCGCCCTGGAATTCAATTGTGATAACCTTGCTGGGACTGCAAAAGATCGTATCCACCGTCTTTTTGGCGGTTTCTATATCCATGTCGTATCCTTTTTCCTTGAGATTCCTAGAGCTGGCTTGGCAGTAAACGCAGTTATAATTGCACCTGAGTGTAGTAACGACAATATGGAGAGAGGGGCCCAAAAAAACAAATCCGTTCCGTTTCCTGTACTCATCGACTATCTTCCTTCTATCCAAAGAATCGCCAATAAACTCTCTTTTCTCTAATTCCCTGTAGGTTTCGCTGCCTCTATCAAGAGTGCCCCCCATATATTGCTTGAATAGTTCCGGAGAAAGCAGAAAATGATTTCCTATATCATTGGTAATTAAATAATTTTTGCCGAGCTTTTTAAACCGGCAAAAAGCCACCTTTTTGGTATTGAGTTTTATTTTTTTATTCATTTCTCATTTCGGCCAAGACATAGTTTGCAAATTCATCATCAAGGAGTAAGCCGGCTTCTTCGTCTAACTTCTTTGCTGTTACCACATACGCCTTTCCCTTATCTTCAATCTTAAATTCGGCTAATTCGCAAAAAGCATCGGCCGCCCTTTTCACGGCGCTTAATTTGTATAATTTTTTATCAAAAATAATCGTCATCCTACTTTCCCCCGTACTTATCCTCCCACGGAACAGCTATGCCCAAGGCATCTTTCTGCCAATCCTCTTTCGCCTCACCCTCCGATTCCGACATTTCTCCGAGAGCGGAAAGCAAAGCCGTGCCGACTATATACTCTCTGATTTTTTTATTATTTTTTGAAATCTGGAAGCGCAGGCCGTAATTAATCAATTCGTTTGTAAAATCATCCGCCAGGTTTTCCAATTTTTTCGGATTATCCCCTCCCTTGCCCTTGATTTGAACAATAATCTTTCCCTTGGGATCTCCGGACAAACGAATGTAGGCTTTGTCCAAAAAAGCATAAGACGCCCCGTATATCGCCTCTAAGGGATAGAGATTAGAATCTACGGTAATTTTTATTAAATCCTTTTTTTTGATAGGCATGTTAATTCATTTTAATGTTCTCTCTGGAAAGCGTCAAGAAAAATAAAAAGCCACCGTCTTGATTTTGAACAGTGGCTTTTGCTTTAGTAGGGATGGTACATTGCAGCCGCGACCGAGAAGGCAAGGCTGCAAGCTATCAGGGCGGCTAGTATATGGCTAATCCGGAAGATAATGTACGTCTTCATCATTCCTACCTCCTTATTATTAATGTGCCTTATACTATAATAATACACTAAATCTATAATTTGTCAAGAGCAATAAAAATCCCCCGTTTCTTAACAAACGAGGGATTTTCTTTTTTAGGCTATTCTGGAAAAATCTGTAAAAAATACGAGAATGATGATCGCCAGGAAAAACGCGGCGCTTGCCACCTTAATACCCATTTCAACGCTATTTCCGGCTTTGAATTTATGCTGGAGAAATTCCGTCATAATTCTTCCGCCGTCTAGCGGTAAAAATGGCAATAGATTCATCATGGCAAAGCCGATTGATACGTAAGCTCCCCATATGGTTGCCTGGTAAAAGCTCACGAATCCCATCCCCATGGCGAAGAGTCCTACAGGACCAACAACAGTTTCTTCGGCGCCGACTGCCGCCAGGGACCAAACAAGATATACCATCATTGCCAGTCCCAAAAAAGGCAGAATATAGGCGCTGATTTTCCTGCTGAACCTCCAGAGGACAAAAACCGCGGCGATAAGCAGAATCAAAACGATAAGATTAGCGGCCATCTCTTCGGGATACTTGAATAGCTTCACTATCGTCCAGGGTATGATTATCAGAATGCCCATAATAAAATTGGCAATAACCCCGGCTCCGTAAATATGGGCCTTTTCTTGATAGGAAAGCTTTTCTATATCTTCGGAACTTTTAGGGCGGACATAGGCCCCCAACAAAAATGGGTGGATTCTAAAGGTAAAACCCGAAGAAAATTTGACTGCCAGAGAAGGCAAGCGCGGTATCGGCAATCCCAGACCCGCCTCAGGCACTTCTACTCCATACCTTCTCATCGCCATTCCATGCGATAATTCGTGGACAACTAAAGCTACCAGAATCAGAATAATAAAAATTGCAAAGAACATTCCAGCCTCCTTTCATACCTATCAAATTACTGTATTATTATACGCACCATCCTTTATTTGTCAAGTTAAAACTTCTCCTGTGAATATCGCAAAAGCCGTGTTTTTTAATCATCCTGTAGTGATGCAAAGTCCCGTAGCCCTTATGCCTGTCGAAACCGTAGCAGGGATATTTTTGATGAAGCTTAAGCATTAT
>JAQUTZ010000030.1 GCA_028694095.1 Minisyncoccota bacterium
AGGCCCCGCAGCTTAGTCATTTTCTTAGTTACCACATCTCCGGCAGTAATCTCCCTGGATAGTCCCGAAACCACTCCCACGGAAACAGTATTGAGAAAATTTCCTAGAGCGTTTCCCACGGCAATAGCCGTTTGGCCGAGTTCCAGACTGGAGGAGTCGCCTAGTTTGATAGTGGGGAGGCCCTCTTCTTCTATTTTAAGAATAGCTATGTCGTTGATCGGATCCCTGGCCAGTATTCTGGCGGGGCACTTTTTCTCTTCGTTCAGTACGACTACGTATTCAGCCTGGGGATCGGCCACCACGTGCCTGTTGGTTAAAATAATTCCCGAAGAGTCGACTACGAATCCGGAGCCTCCCCCTACTTTGATTTTCTTTTTGCCTTTGGGCACCAGGAAGGGGAATGGAGGTAATTGGTATCCGGGAGGCAGAGACCCTTGTTTGGGCTGATTTCCGAATGGAGATTCGAAAACAGGCAAAAACTTAGAAACCATAATACTGACTACTCCCGGAAGTATCTTTTTGACTACCTGGGGAATAGGGGAATTTTTAGAGTATTTGTCCATATAAATGTATTTTAGCACGCGGTTGCCAAGAAACAAAATTTTTGCTAACATTGGCTTAGTTCGGAGCCCCTATCGTTCAATGGATAGGACGGAGGTTTCCTAAACCTTAAATCCAGGTTCGAGTCCTGGTAGGGGCACAGGATTGCACATTGATAATTTCTGTAGTACGATTAAATCATGAGATCTCAGTACTATCGCCTTAAGCCAAGAGTAATTGCTCTTCGCCGGCGTGGTAAAACATATAACGAAATTTGTAAAACCATTAGAATCGATATTCCCCAGAGTACTTTATCGGATTGGTGTAGTGATATTTTATTATCTCCCAACCAGCAGCGAAGAATAACCGATTTAATGGAGAGGGGGATGGATAAAGGGAGGGCGGCAGCATTGATCGCCAATAAATTAAAAAGAGAAAGATACATACAAGAAGTGCAAAGCCGCGTTAAGCATCTTCCTGACAAGCTAAAAAACATAAACACAGCGAAGATTGCACTATCAATGCTTTTTCTTGGAGAAGGATCCAAAAAAACAAAAGGATCTCTAATGTTTGGGAACTCGAATCCATTAATTATAGCATTATTTCTAAGTTTATTAAGATATTGCTATGATATTGACGAGAAAAAATTTCGTTGTACGCTCCAATGCCGTGCAGATCAAAACGTGAAAAAATTAGAGAAATTTTGGTCGCAGATAACAAAAATTCATAAGAATCAATTTTACAAAGCAAAAATAGACCCAAGAACTATAGGGAAGCCATCAAAAAATACCGACTACAAGGGTGTTTGCAGAATAGACTATTTCTCGGGGGATGTTTATATGGAGTTAAAACAAATTATAGAGTTGACAACCAAGGGCCTGTAGCTTAGAGGAAAAGCGTATGCATGGCATGCATAAGACCGCGGGTTCGAGTCCCGCCAGGTCCACATTTCTAAAATTTTGCGCCACGATTAGGGTATTCGCAGATTAAATCGAGGAAGGTTAGGCCTTCCTCTTTAATTTTCCCGATGTTGTTCTTTTGACTTTTTGCGTGTAAAATGATAGAAATGTAAGTTAATTTGCGGAGGGGTGCCAGAGCGGTTGAATGGGCCGCACTCGAAATGCGGTAGGGTCGCAAGACTCTCGTGAGTTCGAATCTCACCCCCTCCGCCAGCAAATATATGTTTTTAAATAAAAATAAAAAAGTTCCAGAAACCCCGAAAGAAACCCTGAAAAGAGTGGAGAAATTAGAAAAGGAAATCGAAGAAGCCAATAAGGCGCTTAAGGAAATTAAGGAAAAAGGCAGAAAGAATCTTCAAAAAGTGGGGGTCGTCCGCTTCAATCCTTTTAAGGAAATCGGAGGAGACCAAAGCTTTTCAATAGCCGTTTTAGACGAAAACAACAGCGGTTTTGTCATCACCTCCCACTACGGGAGGGAATCTAATAGGATTTACGCTAAGCCCATCAAGGAAGGAAAGTCCGATTATGTATTGTCCAAGGAAGAGGGGCAGGCGATAGTTCAGGCCATGAATTCTTAATATTATGGAAGAAAAAAACGAACAAAAGAATACAGCTGATTTGCAGCCGAGACAGCCGGTTATCGTTGTTCTGGGCCATGTCGACCACGGAAAGTCTTCTCTTTTGGAAGCAATTAAGGATTTGAAAATTACTTCAAAGGAGTCGGGAGGAATCACCCAGCATATAGGAGCCTATGAGATAGAACATAAAGACAAGAAGATAACCTTTATTGACACTCCCGGTCACGAGGCTTTTTCGGCTATGCGTTCAAGAGGGGCGAAAGTTGCCGATATAGCCATTTTAGTAGTGGCGGCTGAAGAGGGAATTAAGCCTCAAACCAAGGAAGCCATTTCCCATATTAAAAAAGCCGGCATTCCTTTTGTCGTAGCTATAAATAAAATAGATAAGCCGGAAGCCGACCCGGAAAGGGTGAAAAGAGACCTTTCCCAGCAGGGAGTCCAGGTGGAGTCTTTGGGCGGCGACGTTCCGTCGGCCAATATTTCGGCGAAAACCAAACAGGGGATAGACGAGCTTTTGGAACTCATCCTTCTTATTTCCGAAATGGAAGAATTAAAAGGAAATCCTCAAAAGCCCGGAGAGGGAGTAATCATCGAGTCATATTTGGATAGTAAAAGAGGCCCTACCGCCACTCTTTTGGTGAGGGACGGCTGCCTCGGAGCGGGAGATATCGTGGCCACCCGGTCTGCATCCGGAAAAATCAGGATTCTGGAAAATTTTCAAGGAGAAAGTTTAAAAAAAGCCGGACCGTCAATGCCTGTTATCGTCATCGGATTCGAGACAGTTCCCCAAGTGGGGGAGAAGTTCGAGGTGTATTCCAGCCTGGAAAACGCCCAGAAGTACATAGAAAAAAAGGAGAGAAAAGAAGATGAAGGAGAAGTATTTTTCGTGGAGGAAGGCAAGAAGGTTTTAAATTTGATATTGAAGTCCGATGTTCAGGGCTCCACTGAAGCCATATCGGAAAGCCTGAAGGGCCTGCCCCAGGAAAAGATAGCTTTAAGGATATTAAAGGGGGATGTTGGCGATATAGGCGAAAGCGACGTCAAACTGGCCAAGTCCAGCAAGGCCAGCATAGTCGGCTTCAGGGTGAAAATCACCCCTACTGCAGCTGTTTTAGCCGAAAGGGACGGAGTAAGGATTAAAACCTTCGACATCATTTACGAGTTGATACAGGAGGTGCGCCAGATAATGGAGAAAAATGTGGGGTCAGAAAAAGTCAGAGTGGATGTTGGAAAGATGAAGGCCGTGGCCATATTTCTTACGGAAAAGAACCGGCAGATTGTCGGAGGAAAAGTTATAGAAGGGGAGATAAGGAAGGGCACGCAGATAGAGGTTTTCCGCGGAGAAGACTATATAGGAAAAGGGAGGATTGTAAGCCTTCAAAGGAATAAAAAAACCGTTGATAAAGCTGCTAAGGGAGAGGAATGCGGCGTGCTATATGAAGGAGACGTAAAAGTCCAGGAAGGGGACGTCTTGCATTTCTTTACCGAAGAAAGCAGGAAAGGCACTCTTTAAAAAATATGAAAGAAAGAATTTTAAAAATTAACAGTCTGATTAAAAAAGAATTAGGAAAGATTCTTCTGCGGGAAATCGATTTTCCGACTGGTTCTTTGGTGACGGTCACCAGGGTGGATACGTCTCCTAATTTAATCCAAACTAAAGTATATATCTCTACCATTCCCGAAGAAAGCTCTCAAGAGGTATTTGATGTTCTTGAAAATAATATATATTCTATCCAGCAGAAGCTGAATAAGAAGATTAACATGAGGCCGATGCCCCGGATTTTTTTTGTTAAAGAAAAGACGACCGGAGAAGCGGGCCGGGTGGAAGAATTACTAGAGGAAATAAAAAAAGATGAAAGCTAATCTTCTCGAGCAATTTCGGCAGATCGACGATTTGCTTGGGGTAGCTGAAACCATTGTTATCGCTGCCCACGAAAATCCCGACCCCGACGCCGTTTCTTCGGTATTAAGCTTGCATAACTTTTTTAAAAGCCAGGGCAAAAAAAGCATTCCCTATCTTCCCGATGCTCCGTCAAAGAGCCTTTCTTATCTCCCGGGATTTTTCGAGATACGGAACGAAATTGGCCAAATAGATCCCGATGTTTTAATCTGTCTCGACTACGGCGATTTTAGAAGGTTGAGAATTCCGGAGGGCGCTTTCTCTTGTCCCGTAATTACTATCGACCATCATGTGGAGAGCGATCAAAGAGGGGAGGTTAAGATTGTGGAGCCGGGATATTCTTCTACGGCGGAAATAATTTATCAGTGGTTTAAGTATAAGAACATCGCCATTAGTAAGGAATTAGCTTCCTGCCTTCTGACGGGAATAATTTCAGACAGCGGAGGGTTTAGGCACGTTTCCACCTCCCACCAGACGCTGACAGCCGTATCGGAGTTGCTTTTAAGAGGAGTTTCTCTAAATAAAATTATTCGCCGAGTTTTAGCTTCGGATAAATCCCTTAGCGTTTCCAGGGCCTGGGGAGAAGTGCTCTCTAGAATTAAGCTAGACCCCCATACCCAACTAGCTTATTCTTGGCTGACTCCGGATGATTTTTTAAGGCTGGGAGTGCGCTTTGTCGATTTTGAGGGAATAGTTAATATTATTTCCTCCGGTTCTCCTTCCAGCATAGGGCTCTTTCTTATTGAATACGAAAAAGGAAGAATTAAGGGCAGTTTAAGGTCGGAGCCAAACGGAGGAAAGAATGTGGTTCAAATAGCCAGGGCTTTGGGCGGGGGAGGTCATCCTTACGCAGCCGGTTTTCAAGCTGACGGCAGTTTGGACGAAGTGTTGAAAAAAGTGCTAAAACTGGTATAATAATTAGGTAAAACGGCCTGGTAGCCAAGTAGCTAAGGCATTGGTCTGCAAAACCAATATACGTGGGTGCAATTCCCACCCAGGCCTCCAATGCCGCGGTGGTGGAATTGGTATACACGAGAGACTTAAAATCTCTTGGGTGAATAACCCTTGTGGGTTCGAGTCCCACCCGCGGCACCAAAAAACAGGCCCTGTTATGGGCCTGTTTTTGTTTAACTCTCCAGTATTTCAATGTAAGTTTCTTTAGCTCCGAATATCAGGGCGTCGCTTCTGTCGGGAAACCAGACGTCAAAATGATAGTCGCTTTTCCTGGAATTCATTCTGTCTTCCACTATGAATATCCTGTCTCCGTAGATTTCAGGCAACCTTACTCTCGTTCCAAAAGGCAGGAGATTATTAGCTACTATTCCGTCTCTAACATAGCCTCCGGAAGCCGTGATAAACGGATCATCGTCGGTTTCAAAGACCGTAGAGGAATAAGCGGTTACTATAACGTTGATTGTTTTTCTAACCTTGGGTTCTGGGAGAGGGGAGTATGAGGCCAAGGTATTTCCTTGGACCGTTAAAACTCCGGATATTTCATTCTCCGGGTCTGAAGGCGCTTCGGCTTTAGGGGCCAAGACGTGAAAATTGAACATAATTACCGCAGCAAAGACGGCAATCAGGGCTATTTTCGGTAATTTAGGCATAATTAAAACCCCTTTCGGGGTTACATTATGATACACTATTTGGATTTCTATGTCAATGGAGCGGGCGATGGGAAT
>JAQUTZ010000031.1 GCA_028694095.1 Minisyncoccota bacterium
GCTTTTTCTTTGTTTGTTGGAAGCAATAAGGAGGAGGCGCTATTCGGCAAAAACAGCCAAGAATCTTTGCCCATTGCCAGCCTGACCAAGCTGGTTTCCGCTTTGGTAATAATCGATAATTATTCCATGAGCCAGCGGGTTTCAATATCTCCGGAGGCAGCTGGGATGCCGGGCAACGGAGAGGGCAATCTAATGCCGGGAGATACTTTTGAGGTTGGAGATCTTTTTAAGGCAATGCTCGTGGAATCCAACAACAGCGCCGCTTTGGCTTTAGCTCAAATAAAAGGAGAGGAGGAATTCGTCTATTTAATGAACGCGAAAGCAGAAGCTCTGGGCCTTCAAAAAACCTCTTTTTCCAATCCTACCGGCTTGGATCCCAAAGACGGCTCAATCATTAACCAGTCCAGCGCAGCGGAACTGGCTGAAATAGCAAAGTTTGTCATGAAAGAAAAGCCCGAGATTTTTAAGATACTTTTAATGGAGGAATTCGATCTTTATAATATAGAGGGGGCCTTAAGCCACAAAGCGGTAAATACCAATGAACTATTGGGGGAAATGCCGCTGGTAATCGGCGGCAAGACGGGGGAAACGCCAAGGTCCGGCGGCTGCTTGCTTCTTCTGGTCCAGGCTCCCAAAAGCAGGGGATACCTGGTTAATGTAATACTTGATTCTCCCGACCGCTTCAGCGAGATGGAAAAACTCGTTGACTGGGTAAGGCATTCATATCAATGGTAAAAAATACCGAAAAAAAACATTTTCTATTGAAGGTATTGCTGGTTTTTTTAGCCGCAGAAATAGCTGCTGCCGCTTTTGTTTTTTTAAACAAACCCTTTTTAAAAACCGGGGGAGATATTGCTGAAAATTCCGGATTTAATCCCGTTCTGCTGGAATGGGAAAAGGTTCCTTCAAATATTCCCTGGCAGCCGAGGGATTCTCATGCTCTGGTGGAATATGGCGGAAAATTATGGCTGATGGGAGGGCTTAACGCAAACGGATACGTAATAGGGCCTAATTACGTTGAATATTGGAGAGCTCCCCATTTCAGCGACGTTTGGGTATCAGATGACGGAATTCACTGGGAGCTTGTAACAGATAACGCAGCTTGGGGAAAAAGAAGATCGGTTCAGGCGGTCGCTTTCCGTGATAAAATCTGGCTGGTGCCCGGTTGGGGGCCGATAGAAGGCCTTAAAAAAGAAGTTTGGTCATCTGAAGACGGGCTTTATTGGAAGAAAGAAGTGGCAGACGCTCCTTGGTCCGTTAGAGAGGGGCATGAGCTGGTGGTGTTTCAGGACAAGCTATGGCTGATAGGCGGAGTCGATTACGACAGCAGAACGACAATGAACGACGTTTGGTATTCAGACGACGGCGTAAATTGGTTTCAAGCCGCTTCTGATAATCCCTGGTCCTCCCGGTGGGACCACGAGGCAGTGGTCTTTCAGGACAAGCTATGGCTGATAGGCGGCATGGATTTGAACGATAACGTATTCAATGACGTTTGGTATTCAGACGACGGAATAGATTGGAAATTAGTTACTAATTCTCCGCCGTGGCAGGCGAGGCAGGGTTCTGAGGCATTAGTCTTTAAAGACAGAATATGGATTTTGGGAAGATTTAACGATGATTACAATGGAGGAGTAAACGACATTTGGTTTTCTGAAGACGGACTTATCTGGAAAAAAACCAATAAGAATCCAGAGTGGCTGGGGAAGGAAGATTTGGCGGCAGCGGTTTTTAAAGATAGAATATGGATAACGGGAGGAATGGACAGGAACTGGGAGTGGCAGAACGACGTTTGGTATTCTGAATCTTATTTCGGCTCGGTTTTTAATCCTGAAAATGCTTCATTTTCCATGGAGGCCATTGATTCTAATGGCGTGGCCGCCGGATCTAATCGGGCCTCCGAATTTACGGAAGGAAAAACGATAGAAGTTAATATAGCTGAGCAAAAAATGAGAACTTTTGAAAATGGAGATTTGCTAAACGAGTTTATAATATCAACGGGGAAAGATAGTTCTCCGACTCCCGAAGGGAGCTACTCGGTTTTAAGCAAACATGAGACGGTTTATTCAAATTTAGCCGGCTGCTGGCTGCCCCATTGGGTCGGTTTTACTTCGGACGGCCTTTATGGATTTCATGAGCTGCCCTTATGCAATCAAGAGATCAGGGGAGAAGAGGATTTAGGAAAACCGGCCTCTCTCGGGTGCGTTAGGATGGCAAAAAGCGACAGCGAGATTTTTTACGGCTGGGTGGAAGTGGGAACGCCGATAAAAATATATAATGAACCGACTGCCAACAAAGGCATTGTAGGGGATTGAGGAATAATTTATTAAATAATCATGTATTTGCCCGAAGCTGCAATTGACGTAATTAAAATATTCACCCTGGGAGCGGTGAGCTTTGTCGTGGCTTTTTGGCTTACTCCCTGCCTGACTAGGTTTTTATACAAGCACCGGCTTTGGCGGAAGGAGGTCAGGACTAAATCGGTTGACGGAAAAGACCTTTCGTATTTCCAGAAATTCCATTCCGAGGGAGAGGTTAAGACTCCGCGCTTCGGGGGACTGCTTGTCTGGATAGCTCCTTTAATGGTAGTCTTGGTTTTTTCCCTGCTTTCCAAAATGGGAATATGGTGGTTTGAAAAGCTGGATTTTTTAAGCAGGGACCAGACCTGGCTCCCGTTTTTTGCCCTGCTGGCAGCTTCTTTGGTCGGTTTGGCTGACGATATTTTGCAAATTAGGGGGAAGGGAAAGTATATTGCCGGGGGCCTTACTTTAAAACAAAGAATAATCCTGATGGGCATTATCGGCCTGGTGGGAGCCTGGTGGTTTTTTGCCAAACTTGGATGGTCCAGCCTTCATGTTCCGGGGATAGGGGACTTTGAAATAGGCATCTGGTACATTCCTTTGTTCGTTATAGTTATGATGGCCACCTATTCCGGAGGGGTTATAGACGGACTGGACGGATTGGCCGGAGGCGCTTTTGCAGCCATATTCGGCGCTTTTGCGGGAATAGCCTTGTTCTTGGGGCAGATAAACCTGGCTGCTTTTTGTTCGGTTATTCTGGGAGCGCTTTTAGCTTTTCTATGGTTCAATATACCTCCGGCCAGGTTCTATATGGGAGAAACCGGCATAATGGGCCTGACTGCCGCCTTGACCGTAGTAGCCTTTATGACCAATTCTGTTCTATTGCTGCCCGTCATCGGAGTTCTCTTGGTTTTAGAATCAGGTTCGGTGATAGTCCAGCTGCTTTCCAAAAAATTAAGAGGGAAAAAACTTCTCTTGGCCGCTCCCATACACCATCACTTCGAAGCTAAGGGCTGGCCTGCTTATAAAGTAACTATGCGATTTTGGGTAATCGGCGTAGTGGCGGCAATCATAGGCTTAGGCGTAAGACTGCTTGGCTAAAAAAGTTAAGTTTCTTTTGGGGTTGGGAATCGCCAAGGGGGCGATTTTTTGGTATAATGCATAAGCATGAAAAGCATATCTTATCTCAGAAAAAGGTATCCCAGATTCATTTACCAAAAATACTCCTATTCCATAGAGAGGGGAGTTTTAAAGGCTTCCTTCGGTTTTCGAGTTGAACCGGGCATAAAGTTTAAGTCAAAGATAAGGATAAGGGGCGTGTCTGAAAGCAGGCTGGGGCATATGGATGAAAAAGCTCTTAACAACTTTGTCTTCCATTTGGGAATGATGGAAATTCCCACTTACTGGAAGGCGACCTGCTCTCCGGAAATCGTAATCAGAGCCGGCTTTTTAACAAAGGCTCAGACCGAGTGGTGGAAGGGTTTGATATTAAAAGGAATGAGTCAGTTTTTTTACGAGAATAAAATTGATTTCAGGGCTGATGATTTTTTGAGCGTGCTAAATAATCCCAGCGTGGAAGCTCCGCCCCTCGGCATCTCTTCCATGGAATTGAAAGACAGGTATTTAATTCCCATGGGCGGGGGAAAGGACTCCATCGTTACTTTAGAGAAAATCAAAGAAAGGGGAGAATCTATCAATTGTTTTCTGCTTAATCCCGGCAAGACTCAAAAGAAAGTTTTAAACGCGGCGGGGATAAAAAATCCGGTTGTTGCCGAGAGAAGCATCGACCCCTTGTTATTAAAGCTAAACAGGGAGGGTTATCTTAACGGCCACACTCCCTTTACTGCCGTGCTCCACTTCCTGGGAGTTTTTTGCGGGGTATTGTTTGATTACAAAAATATAGCTTTTTCCAACGAGAAATCGGCTGACGAAGGGAATGCCGTTTATCTCGGCAAAGAAGTGAACCACCAGTACGCTAAAAGTTCCGAATTCGAAAAAGAGTTCAAAGATTACTGTCGGAAATATTTAACCAAAAACGCGCGCTGTTTCAGTTTTCTGAGGAAATATACTGAGCTGCAGATATCCAGGACGTTTGTTGATTATCCGAAGTATTTTCCCGCTTTTTCAAGCTGCAACGTCGGTTTGAAAACAGGGGAGAGGTGGTGCGGCAATTGCCCCAAATGCCTTTTCGTTTACGCCTCTTTATATCCCTATCTCGATAAAAAAGAGTTAATGAAAATATTCGGCAAAGACATATTTGAAAACAAAAAACTCTTGCCGGTTATGAAGGGCTTAATAGGCAGGGGGAAGCACAAGCCTCTGGAATGCGTAGGGACATACAAAGAGAGCTGTTCGGCTTTTGATATGGGGCTGGCAAAAGCAACAAAGAAAGGAGAAATTCCTTATCTCCTTAAAAAATATCATGAAATTAAAAGAACTGGAAAATAAGAAGATTGTCATTTTGGGATTCGGCAGGGAGGGAAGGGATACCCTCAGTTTTCTTAAAAAACACGTTTCCTCAAAAGAGATAAGGATAGTAGACCCCAATAAAGAAAAAAACTACGCAAAGGAACTCGACGATTGCGATTTGATAATTAAGTCCCCGGGGATTCCATTCAAGATATTGCCGCAAAGAATCCTTAAAAAGGTTACCACCCAGACTGAGATATTCCTTCAAAACTGCCCCTCTGCGGTTGTCGGGGTAACCGGAACCAAAGGCAAAAGCACTACTGCTTCCCTGATATACGCCGTTTTAAAAAAGGGAGGAATCAAGGCGTATCTTGTCGGCAATATCGGCAAGCCCGCCCTTTCCCTTTTACCTAATCTAAAATCGGACTCGGTAGTCGTTTATGAAATGTCCAGCTTCCAGCTGACTAATCTTAAAATTAGTCCGAAGATTGCCGTGCTTTTGAATATATACAAAGAACATCTGGATTACCATCGAAGTTTTTCTGAATATGTTGCAGCCAAGTCCAATATTGCCAAGCATCAAAAGCCGAGCGATTACCTGATTTACAATTCTAAAGATTCCAGATTAAAAAATATAGCTCAAAAATCCAAAGCGAAGAAAATTCCCATTGAGGGAAAATATTACCAACTGGATACGGAGGCCGCCAGAAGGGTGGGGGAGATATTCGGGATTTCTTCTCAAAAAATAGAGGCTGCTGTCAAATCTTTTAAGCCTTTGCCGCACAGGCTGGAATACGTCGGGAAATTCAAAGGCATTGAGTTTTA
>JAQUTZ010000032.1:0-4043 GCA_028694095.1 Minisyncoccota bacterium
CTATGTTTTTAACTTTTTTCATTGCTTTCGCCAGTTTAATAGGGCTGATGGTGATTCACGAGTTCGGCCATTTTATTTTAGCCAAGAAATTCGGAACCGAAGTTGAAGAATTCGGAATCGGCTACCCGCCTCGGATATTCGGAAAGAAAGTGGGTGATACTATTTATTCCTTAAACCTGATTCCCTTCGGAGCTTTCGTCCGCATTAAAGGGGAATCGGGCGGGATAGAAGACTATCGCAGTTTCATCGGCAAGCCGATGTGGCAAAGGATGGCAATAGTCCTCGGGGGGGTAGTGTCTTTTTGGCTGGTTTCCATAATTCTTTTGTCCGTGGTGGCAGGCGCTTGGGGACTTCCAACCGCCGTGTCCGACGAAGCCGAAGGCTTGGTAGATCCGAAAGTAAAAGTTTATTATCTTGTTCCGGAATCTCCTGCGGCCCAGGCCGGCATAGAGCTTGGGGATACGCTGCTTGGATTTGAGAAAGTGAGCCAAGTGCAGAATTTTGTTAAAGAGCACGCAGGGGAGGAAGTCACGTTAAGCGTTCAAAGGGGAGGGGAGATTATTGAAAAAGAAATAACAGTAAGAGCCTCTTATCCCGAAGAGGAAGGAGCTATCGGCGTGGGCTTAACCAGAGTCGGACTAGATCGGTATGCTTGGTACGAAGCTCCTATTGTGGGAATTAAAGCTACGGGCGAGCTTACGGCCAATATAGTATCGGGATGGGTGATGGGCCTGAAGAGCTTGTTTGGAGTAATAGAATTGCCGGCGGGCATGAGCATGGATTTAATGGGCCCGGTGGGAATTTTCAATTTATTGGGAGAATATTTTTCCATGGGGGTCAATTATTTTTTGTATTTGATCTCTCTGATAGCCGTAGCTCTGGCTTTAGCTAACATATTGCCGATTCCCGCCCTGGACGGAGGAAAGATTGTTTTTCTCGCTATTGAAGCCCTAAGAGGCAAGCCGATCAATAGCAAAATAGAAAATAGGATTACCGGCACCTTTTTCGTGCTCATTATTTTCCTGATGATATTTGTAACAATTAAATTCGACATACCGAGGCTGTTTTAAGCTTATGCTCCAATCAGAACTGCTGGCTAAGGTTTCAAAAGAGGCTCCCAAGGACGAAAAAAGCGTTAACGCTCAGTTTTTAACGAGAGCCGGTTTTATCTACAAGGAAATGGCCGGCGCTTACACCTATCTGCCCTTGGGATTCCGCGTTCTGAGGAAAATTGAGAATATAATACGGGAAGAAATGGAAAACATCGGCGGAAAGGAAATTTTGATGACCATTTTTCAGCCCAAATCCCTTTGGGAGGAAACCGGGCGCTGGTCCGGCGGCGTGGGGGATATAATGTACAAGTGCGACGACGAAGGAGAAATAGGACTGGGCCCAACCCACGAGGAAATGCTCACCGATATTGTAAGGCACTACGTCAGCTCTTACAGGGATTTGCCTCAATATATTTTCCAGATTCAGACGAAATTCAGAAAAGAGCTCAGGGCCAAGTCGGGACTTTTAAGAGGAAGAGAGTTTTCCATGAAGGATCTTTACAGCTTTCATGCTACGAAGGAAGATTTCTTAAAATACTACAAAAGGGCGGCTGCTGCCTATGTAAAGGTGTTTAAAAGATGCGGCCTAAGCTCCTTAATGACTGAAGCCAGCGGCGGGGACTTTACCAAGGATTTTACTCACGAATTCCAGGTTTTAGCCCCAGGAGGAGAGGACACGGTCATATACTGTCCCAAGGGGCATTTTTCCCGCAATAAAGAGATTGCCGGCGATTTGCGCGGCGGCCAAAAATGTCCGCAGTGCACAGAGACGCTAAAAGAAGCCAAATCCATAGAAGTGGGAAATATTTTTCCTCTGGGAGAAAAATATTCTGAAGCCATGAAGGCTTATTTCGTCGACAAGGACGGCCAGAGGAAGCCGATAATAATGGGCTGCTATGGCATAGGCCCCTCGCGCACCATGGGAGCAATCGTAGAAATTCACCACGACGAGAGAGGGATAATATGGCCCAAGGAGGTAGCGCCTTTCAGGGTTCATTTAATCCAAATAGGTAAAGAAAAAAGGGTGGCGAAAGCCGCTAAGGATCTTTACCGCAGTTTACAGAAGCAAAATATAGAAGTATTATATGACGACAGGGAAGACAAGACCCCGGGAGAAAAATTCGCCGAAGCCGACTTAATAGGCATTCCCTGGAGAGCGGTTATCAGCGAAAAAACCATTAAGAAAAATAGCGTTGAGCTTAAAGAAAGAAGCAAGAAATCATTAAGATTGGTAAAGATAAATCAGGCCGCCAAATATGTTAAATAAAGCATTTTCTTTTTTTTCAGAAGACATAGCAATTGATCTGGGAACGGCTAATTCCCTGGTTTACGTCAGGGGAAAGGGGATAGTTTTAGCCGAGCCTTCGGTCGTGGCAATCAATCAAAAAACCGGGCAGGTTTTGGCAATCGGAGAAGAGGCCCGGAAAATGGTCGGCAGGACTCCTGCCCATATTGTTGCCATCCGCCCTTTGGTCAAGGGAGTAATTTCGGATTTCGAAGTTACCGAGCAAATGATAAAATATTTTATCGAAAAGGTCAGCAAAAAGAAATTCGTTCTTTCTCCTAGGCCGAGGGTAATAATCGGCATCCCTTGCGGAATTACCGAAGTGGAGAAGAAATCCGTTCAGGATGCCGCAAAATCCGCCGGTGCCAGAGAGGTTTATTTAATAGAGCAGCCCATGGCTACGGCTATAGGAGCCCGCCTGCCTGTCCAGGAAGCCGGAGGCAATTTTATCGTTGATATCGGAGGAGGAACCTGCGGGGTGGCGGTAATCTCGCTTGGGGGATTGGTTATAGCCAAAAATCTCAGGGTGGCGGGAGATAAGCTCAACAACGACATTATTTACTTCAGCCAGGAGGAGTACAAGCTTTTGCTTGGGGAAAGGACAGCTGAAGAAGTTAAGATAGGGATAGGGTCCGCTTATCCTCTCAAAGACAAAAAGGAGATGCCCATCCGGGGCCGCAATCTTGTCACCGGCCTTCCCGAAGAAATAATGGTGACCGACGCTGATATTAGAAGGGCTATAGAAAAATCAATCAAACAGATTGTAGATACCATAAAAACTACGGTTGAAGAAACTCCCCCCGAGCTTCTCGCCGACATTATGTCCAGGGGCATTTATTTATCCGGGGGAGGCGCTTTGCTCAGGGGTTTGGATGTTCTAATAAGCAAAGAAACAAAAATTCCCACTAAAATAATCGATGATCCATTAACCGCCGTTGTCCGGGGAGCAGGCATGGTTTTGGAGAATTTGGACGAGCTTAGGGAGGTGCTGGTAGATACCGACCAGCTGGAGCCCCCCAAGTAGAGCCAAAAATATTTATGCTGAACAAAGAAGAAGTTCAACGCATCGCTGCTCTGGCCAGGCTGGAGTTGAGCGAAAAGGAATTGGAGAAATATCGAAAAGAGCTTTCTTCGATTTTAGATTACATAGAAAAGCTTGAAGAGGTCAGCGTTAAGGGAGTTGAGCCGACGAGCCATCCCGGGGGATTGAAAAATATTTTCAGGGAGGATGAAGAAAAAGGCAAAGATGAAGAAAGGGCGAGGGGAATGATAGAATCGGCGCCGGGGGAAAAAGACGGATACGTGAAAGTAAAATCCATATTAAAGCGGAGCAAATAATGGAAATTCAAGACCTTACAATTAAGGAGGCCAGAAAAGGATTGCTGAAAAAGGAGTTTTCCGCCGTCCAGCTGGCCGAATCTTTTTTAGACCGGATAGCTAAATCAGATAAGGAGATTTCTTCTTATCTAACCGTTTTACCCGAGTTGGCTTTGGGGCAGGCTAAAGCTGTCGACCAGCTGATTTATCAGGGAAGGGATATTCCTCTTCTGGCGGGCATTCCCTGCGCTATAAAAGACAATATTTTAATAAAAGGGGAAAAATGCACGGCAGGTTCGAAAATACTGGAAAACTATTCCGCCCCTTATTCAGCTACTGTAGTTGAAAAATTAAAAAAAGAAGGAGCCGTATTTTTAGGAAAAACCAAT
>JAQUTZ010000032.1:4143-5476 GCA_028694095.1 Minisyncoccota bacterium
CTGAAAAGCCGGGGCGAGGGGTTTGGAGCTGAAGTCAGGCGGAGAATAATGCTGGGAACCTATGCTTTGTCCGCCGGTTATTACGAAGCCTACTATCTTAAAGCCCAAAAAATCAGAACTTTAGTAAGGAATGATTTCAATGACGCTTTTAAAAAAGTCGACGTGTTGATGACTCCGGCTGCTCCTTCCCTTCCCTTTAAAATAGGGGAGAAGATTAACGACCCCCTTTCAATGTATCTGACCGATATTTACACCGTTTCGGTCAACTTGGCCGGCTTGCCCGCTCTTGTTCTTCCTATAGGAAAAGCAAAGGGCTTGCCCGTAGGACTTCAAATAATAGGCAAATCTTTCGAAGAAAATACAATTTTTCAAACAGCTAAAATCTATGAATATTAATTTCAATGCCATACTAGAATTATTTACTTCCCCTGAAATACAGGCCAATATTTTTCCTATTAAGACGGCCTTTTTCATAGTTTCCGGGCTTATGCTGCTCTTCATTATTTTCGCAATACTTAACACCCATTATTTCCAATGGTTATTTTTCCAAGACACCATGGAGTTTTTAACTAGAAAGCCTTTTGGAGCCAAGAGAATGCTCAGGAATTGGAAGAAGATAAGCCAGCGTTTGGAGACCGGTTCCGAGTCAGAGTATAAGCTTGCTATTATCGAGGCCGATAAAATGCTTAGCGATGCTCTAAAAAGAATGGGTTATGAAGGGCCGACTCTGGAAGAAAGGCTTGATAAGCTGACTTCCGCGACTCTTCCCGGCATAGAGGATTTATACAAAGCTCACCAGCTTCGGGACAGTATAGTTCACAATCCCGACTACGTTTTAACCATCGACGAGGCTAAAAAGACTTTGGAAGTTTTTGAAAAAGCCTTTACTGATTTGCAGCTTCTTTCTTGACTCTCATTGAAGTTTACTGTAAAATAGAACTCAGCGCCGTGGAGGAGTAGTACCTCGGGGGTCTCATAAGCCCCAGGCCCCGGTGCAAATCCGGGCGGCGCAACAAACTATAAAGGGCCGGCGTAGCTCAGTGGTTAGAGCGGAGTCTTCATAAGGCTATGGTCGCAGGTTCGAATCCTGCCGTCGGCACATAAGCTTGTTAAAAATATATGGATGAATTTAAATTATCGATAGTTATCCTTTTGGTGACTCTCCTCGTCGGAGCGGGTGTAGGGATAGCAGTCTATCAAACAGTTTTCAACTTTGCAAAATAAGGAAAAATAAATAAGGACCCATGGTGTAGCCCGGTTTAACACGCCTCCCTGTCACGGAGGAGATCAGGGGTTCAAATCCCCTTGGGTCCGCATTGAAGTTATTTTAAAA
>JAQUTZ010000033.1:0-3535 GCA_028694095.1 Minisyncoccota bacterium
AGAAAAGCGGCGGGGCTGATATTTGCTCCGGTAGTTGTTCTAACTATTCTGGGGACCGTTTTCCTAGCCCAGCATTATTTTATAGATATCGTCGGAGGGATAACAGTTTGCAGTTTGTCGATAGCCGCCGTCTCTTTTATTAGAAAATCCTAAAAATAAAAAACAAGCGTTGGATGACGCCTGTTTTTTATTGCTCCGACCTATTCTTCTTCTTTGACCGATATCTTTCGTTTTTTAGTTTTCTTAACTTTGGGAATCTTTAAGGTTAGAACGCCGTCTTTCATGGAGGCTTCGGCTTTAGTGCCGTCCACTTCTTCGGGCAATATTACCTGCCTTGAGAAAGACCCCCAATAACACTCCTGATAATAATATTTTCCCCCCTCTTCCCTGTATCTGTTCTCCCTGCTGCCCCTTATGGTTACCAGGTCGTTCTCAATGGAGATGTCCAGGTCTTCCGCTTTTACTCCCGCTATCGTTGACTGGATGACGAAATTATCGTCGTCTTCATAGACGTCAATGGCCAGCTGTCCGTCGGATTCCGGCTCTTCAGGCTCCTCCTTGGCAACTTCCTTTTCCGGTTCCTCCTTTTTTATTTTCACCTTTTTCTTTTCCGGTTTTTTACTTTTCTTTTTGTCTTCCTTCTTTTCCTCTTTCGGACTCTCCTCTTCCGTATTTACTCCCGTTAGTTTGTCGAAAAAACCCATGTTGATTATATTTTAGAAACGCTTTTTAATTTTTTGACCTTTCTAAATCCCCAGCTGACGAAAACGGTTAATCCGAGAAGAATCATTATGGGGATGGCAAGCTTAAAGTTGCCCTCTAGCTGTATTATAGAGAAATCGTAAAGGCCGTGCAACAGCACTGCCAAAGCTATGCCCAAGCCGAAGGTTCTAATCCTTTTTCTTTTCGGCCCCGATATTGAAATAGCGATAAAATATCCGATTAGTCCCGAACAGAGAGCGTGGAGAAATGTGGCTCCCACAAACCTGAATCCGCTCAACACGGCGGTTTCCAGGAAAAGGAACGGATTGCTAAGCGGAAGAAGAATTAAAAGGTTTTCCAGCGCGGCGAATCCCAAAGCCGAGATAATCATATACAGCATTATATCTACAGGCTCATCCATTTCCGAGTGCCTCATGACTTTTTTCCTGACTACGTAATATTTCATCATTTCCTCGGTTAAAGCGATGCCGATGAATACGTATATGATTTGAACAAGGGAAACGGGGAGCTGCAGGAAATTCATTTTTTCAAAGAACCCTATTTCAATTAATGCTGCCGGAACGGCGGCCAGCATGCCATAGAGGAATATTTTTATCACCATCCGATTGGATTCAGGATGGTTGTCTTTTCTTAAGAAAAAAAGCAGCCAAATTATGCTTGGTGCTAAACCGAAAAAGATATATAGAGGGTAGCTCATTTTAAGCGGGCCAGTCTTCAATGATTATCGCCTCCTTCCTCTTTTTAAGCGGAAGACTCTGGTATATTTCTTCGGTTACAAAAGGGATGAAGGGATGAAGCATTTTAAGAGAGTTAAGGAGAACGTGCATTAAAACCCTCTTAGTGTCTTCGCTTTCCTGATTTTTGGCTTCTTCTATATACTGGTCGCAGTAGTCGTGCCAAAAGAAGTCGTAGAGAGTATGAGCGGCGCTGCCAAACTCATAATTTTCTATGTCTTTATTAACCGACTCCCCGGTTTTTTTCAGGGAATTAAGGATTTTTTTGTCAGCTCCGGTCAGCTTAACTTTTTCTATATCCGCAGAAATAGGATCCGTTCCTATCTTCATTAAAACAAACCTGGTGGCATTCCATATTTTGTTGCAGAATTTTTTCCCCATTATTATATTGTCTTCCGTAAACTTCAGGTCTTGCCCTCCCATCAGCTGGTAGGCGATGCCGAAGCGGGTGGCGTCGGCGCCGTATTTTTCGATTAGCTTGATAGGGTCGATTCCCGTTCCCAAGGACTTGGACATTCGTCTTCCTTCTTTAGTTAAAACGGTAGGCGTGATTATTACGTCTTTAAAGGGTTCTTCGCCCGCGAATTCCAGCCCGGAATAAACCATTCTTGCCACCCAAAGGTTTATTATATCTCTGGCTGTTACCAGGGCCTGGGTGGGGTAGAAGGCCTTAAGGTCGTTTGTTTTGTCCGGCCATCCGAGAGTGGCGAAGGGCCACAAAGCCGAAGAGAACCAAGTGTCTAAAACATCATCCTGCCCTTCAATGGGAATTTTATGGCCCCACCAAATCTGCCTGGAAATGCACCAGTCCTTTATATTATAAAGCCAGTCGAAATAAAGTTTTTCCCATCTTTGGGGGTGAAATTCGACTCTTTTGCTCTCTACGGCCGATATCGCCAGCTTGGCCAGCTTGTCCATTTTTAAAAACCATTGCAGGGAGGGGATTAATTCTACAGTCGTTCCGCAACGGTAGCATTTTGGAACCTGGTGGTTGTAATCTTCAATTTTTTCCAGAAAATTATTCTCTTTCAAATCTTCAACCACTTTCTCTCTGGCTTCCAACACCTTCAAGCCGCGGTAGGGAAGCGGCGCCTGATCGGTTATTCTGCCTTTTTCGTCGATTATTTCTACTACTTCCAAATTGTGCCTTTGCCCGATATCATAGTCGGTCAGGTCGTGGGCGGGCGTAACTTTAACCGCTCCGGTACCGAATTCAGGATCAATCACTCTGTCTTCGATTATCGGTATTTCCTTGTTAACCAGGGGAAGGACGACGTGTTTTCCTATGAGGCTCTTATATCTTTTATCGCCGGGATTGACGGCTACGGCCGTATCTCCGAGCATGGTTTCTGGCCTGGTGGTGGCCACTAAAATATTTCCTTTTTCTTCGGCTAGAGGGTATTTTATATACCATAAATGCCCCTCTTCTTCCTTGTATTCCAGCTCGAGGTCGGATAATGAGGTGGCGCATCTTGGGCACCAGTTAACCACTCTTCTTCCCTGGTATATCCAGCCTTTTTTGTAATAATATGAAAAAGCCTCTTCCACGGCTTTCGCATATTCTTCATCCATAGTGAAGCGGGTTCTGGACCAGTCGCAGGAAGCCCCTATTTTCTTAAATTGGTCGAGAATTATATTCCCGTACTTATCCTTCCACTCCCAAACTCTTTCTATGAATTTTTCCTTGCCCAGGTCGAATCTGGTTTTCCCTTCCTTACGGAGGTTTTTCTCGACTACATTCTGGGTAGCTATTCCCGCATGGTCCGTTCCCGGCACCCATAGGGTTTTATATCCCTCCATCCTTTTTTTTCTTATCAAAATATCCTGAATGACGGCGTTCAGGGCATGGCCCATGTGCAGCTCTCCCGTTACGTTGGGCGGGGGAATGCAAATGGCGTATGTTTTTTTTCTTTTGCCCGGAAGCTTGTCGGGATTAAAAAAACCGCTCTTTTCCCAGAGTTGATATATCTTTCCTTCCGTTTTTTCCGGTTCGTAGGCTTTTGGCAGCTCCATATATTATTACTTTATCACCAAGCTTGATTTTTTCCAAGTTTAAGGTTAAAATGCGAACGTAATGG
>JAQUTZ010000033.1:3635-5431 GCA_028694095.1 Minisyncoccota bacterium
TCAATAACCATGCAGGTGGCATTGGGAACGTCAACTCCAACCTCTACAACTGAAGTGGAAACAAGAATGTCGGATTTTTTGTTCTTAAAATCCCTCATGGTTTTTTCCTTTTCGGGGCCCGGCATCTTTCCGTGGAGCATGGCCAGCCTTAATTCGGGAAATATTTCCTTGGAAAGCTTTTCATATTCCCGCTTGACCGATTTAACTTCTAATTTCCCCTCTTCTTCAATCCGGGGGCAGATGACAAAAGCCTGCCTTCCTTTTTTGACTTCCTTTCTTATCAGCTTGTAGGCGGAATTCCTTTCTTCCGGGGGAACTATTTTGGTAATTATTTTTTTCCTTCCCGACGGCAATTCTTCTATCAAAGATAGATCAAGGTCTCCGTATATAGTCAGAGCCAGGGTGCGGGGAATTGGGGTGGCTGTCATGGACAAGAGGTGGGGGATTGTCCTGGAATTATGAAGGAGCTTGGCCCTCTGCTCTACTCCGAAACGATGCTGTTCGTCCAGAACCACAAGAGCCAGCTTCCCGAACTTCACTTTGTCCTGGATTAAAGCATGGGTGCCGATGATAAGGCTGATATCCCCGTTTTTGGTTTTTTCAAGAAGTTTTTTTCTCGATATTTCTATTTCCTGGTTTTTGAGTTTCCTGGAGTAGAACTTGTCTGATTTTCCGGTCAGCAGGCCTACGTCTATGCGGAATTTATTGATAAGGTCCCATACGGTTTTAAAGTGCTGCTTGGCCAGTATTTCCGTGGGCGCCATTAAGACCGCCTGGTGGCCGGCTTTAATGACGTTGATTATGGCCATGGCGGCTACCACGGTTTTCCCGGAACCGACGTCTCCTTCGAGCAGCCTGTTCATCGGCCTGGGCTTTTCCAGGTCTTTTAATATTTGCCAGGCGGCTTTTCTTTGGGAATCGGTCAGCTTGAAAGGCAGGGAATCAACCATTCTTTTAATTAAATCTAAATTCATGGGGAAAGCGGAGGCCTTTTCCCTGGCCAGCCTCATCCTTTCCCTGAGAGCCCATAGTTCTATATAAAAGAGGTCTTGAAATGAAAATCTTTCCCTGGCTTTCCCGGCGTTTTCCAGAGAGGAGGGAAAATGGATCTGCCAGATTGCTTCTTTAATCGGCATGAGGTTGTTTTCTTTTATAACCTCAAAGGGAAGCGGCTCTTGAATCCTTGAGGCCAATTCCGTTAAAGGAGGTTTCAATATATACCTGAGCCATCTGGACGAAATCCCTTCGGTTTCAGGATAAATGGGTATTATCCTGCCCGTATGAGTGGGGGAGAAGCTTTCTTCATTGGAGATTTTTTCATACGCCGGATTGCTGAGATAGAACCCGTTTTTATCCCAGTCGGCTTTTCCCGAAAGAACAATGTTTTCTCCCTCCTTAAGGGTTGTTGCCAGATACGGCTGGTTGAACCAGACTGCTTTAACGGCTCCGCTTTCGTCTTCAATTACAGCCTGGGTTAAGGACATTCTTTTTTTCCAGGTGCGGCTGCCTTGGATTTTCAGCACTTTTCCCCGCACGGAGCAGTTCTCCCCGGCTTTTATTTTCGCTATGGGAACGATATTTGAAAAATCCTCATATCGATGAGGAAAGTGGAACAAGAGGTCGCTGACTGTTTTGATGCCCAGTTTTTTGAGTTTCTTTTGGTAGACCGGCCCTATCCCGGGCACTTGCTGGATGGGAGTTTGAAGATTCATATGGTGCGCTCGAGAGGATTCGAACCTCTATTAGAAGCTCCGCAAGCTCCCGTTCTATCCATTGAACTACGAGCGCTAATTCTT
>JAQUTZ010000004.1 GCA_028694095.1 Minisyncoccota bacterium
TTCCATTAGCACTGCGGCCACCGGCACAACGGCATTAGTGGTGCAGGAAGCGTTGGAAGTTATTTCTCCCAAGGAGGGCGATGATAATCTATCGTCGTTGGCCGCGCAAACAGCCTGCTCTACATTCCCCTTAGCGGGAGCGGAAATAACCACTCTTTTGGCTCCTGCCTCCAAATGGGCTCTGGACCCTTCGTCGGAAGCAAAAAATCCCGTGGATTCTATTACCACGTCCACCTTTAAATCTTTCCAGGGCAGATTGCCGGGATCTTTTTCCGTCAGGCTTAGTACCCTCTTGCCGTCGACAACCAGATAGCTCTTATCTTTATCTCTGGCTACTTCAACGTCCTTGCCGTACCTGCCGTAAACAGTGTCGTATTTTAGAAGGTAAGCCAAATTCTCTTCGTCGGTAAGATCGTTAATGGCGACTATCTCTACGTCTTTGCGACCGAAAGCCTGCCTGAAAAAAGTCCTTCCAATCCTGCCGAATCCGTTTATTGCAATTCTTACCATGTTATTTTATTCCCAATAAACTGGATATTTTCCCCTTGTCGAACCCGATTACGATTTCCCCGTCTATATCAACAACAGGAACTCCCATTTGATTGGTCTTGTTTATCATCTCCTCCCGAGCTTTTGCATCCTCCGCTACGTTGATATCCTCGAATTCAATATTATTTTCCTTTAAGAATTCTTTGAGGGTTACGCAGTAAGGACAAGCCGGCGTGGAAAATACTCTGACTTTTGGCATATTGTAAGATTATTTAATTATTAATCGACTAGAAGAGCGGCGCCCACGGCTCCACTCCAAGCTCCGAATTGAGCTTCTTTTATCTTAACATATTTCCTTGCTGAGGGCGAAATAACCCTCAAAGCCACTTCGGCTTGGACGGATTTTATAAAAAACTTATAACCGCTGGATATGCCTCCGCCGATTACGACCACGTCCGGATCAATAAGGTTTATGGCCGAACTTATTCCGGCCCCTAAATACCGGCCGTATTCCTGATAAACATTTAAAGCCCTCTTGTCTCCCTTTTGGGCTTTTTCCTGAAAGGCCTGGGGATAGGCGCCCTTTCTCAAAAAGAATTTTTCCGAAGCATACTGCTCTAAACACCCCTGGCCTCCGCAGCTGCACTTCAAGCCGTTATAGTTAATGGTCATATGCCCTATCTCCCCGGCTGCTCCGAAGGCTCCCTTGTGCAGCTCTCCGTTGATTACCAATCCTCCGCCGACGCCCGAACCCAAGGTTATCCCCAAAACCACCTTGGACTTTTTACCCCCGCCCAAACGGGCCTCGGCCAAAGCAAAACAATTGGCGTCGTTTTCCATTTTGGTTTTTAAACGCAAATGCCCCTGGACTATTTTAGCCAGAGGCTGGTTGCTGAGAGAAGTCAGGTTGGGAGGATTTAATATTTCAGTTCTTTCTTTATTTATAGGACCGGGCACTCCCAATCCTATGCCTTTTACCTCGGACCTGGAAATTCCCGAAAGAAGGTCTTCAGAGACAGCTTCAATGGCCTCCAGAAGGCCTTTCTGGTTTTTGGCGGTCAGCACCCCCTCCCTTTTGAGGATCTTTCCTCTTTGGACCAAGACGAAGTTCGTCTTGGTCGCTCCGATGTCGACGCCAACGCTGTACATAAAATTGTTTGACTGATTATTCCATGGGACACCCCGACAGCTCAGACAGCCGGCTGAAGCTTTGGGATCCGACTACTCTCTGGTCGTCGGCGTAAATCCAGGTTGGAACGGATTCAATTCCGTTATTCTGGCACTGTTCGCTCCACTGATCGTTTTCATCAACGCATTCAACGTAATCGATATATTCCAGAGCTTCTCCGAAAATATCTTTCTGGTTCTGGCAGTGAGGGCAGTATTTAGAACCGTAAAGGGTAAACCCGCTGCTTGTCAGGCACTGAGCAAAAGAAGTCAAATCTCCCTCAAAAACCTCTTCTTCAATACCGGAAGATTCTTCTTGAGTGCCCTCCTCCCCGTCCTTCAGATTAAATCCGCTGGGGAATAAAAAGTTGCCGTTTTTGGTAAGATAAGAGTGGTATTCTCTCCCGCTTATATCCATAAGGATGCCGTAAACCGGGCCCTCGTCCACTACTTTTACAAGCGAAGCGGTGACTCCTTCGTCCTCTATGCTTTTATTCACGAAATCTATGGTGATTTCACCGGCTTTTTCGGCAGAAATACTCTGGTAGTAATTAAAGTAATAAAAGGTGCCAACCGCCAAAAGAACGGCTACGACAGCGATTATTGAGCATGGGTTTTTTAGTTTTGTCATATACTTAATATTAATAAGAATTGGTTTTTTTGTAAACTCCCTCCCGGTACTCGTATTCAATGATTCCCGCGTAAGGAACTTCAACGTTAACAATATCCTCGTCTGATATTTTTTCTATCTCCTTTATCAAGGCCCTCAAGCTATTATGGCTGGCCACCACCAAAACATCCTTTCCCTCCTTCAGGTCCTTCTCGATGAACTTTTTTTGAAACGGTCCAACTCTTTTTATCACATCTTTGAGACTTTCCCCTCCAGGAGGATTATTTTCATATCCCCTGCGCCAAAGATGAACCTGCTCGTCTCCGTATTTCTCCATGGTTTCTTTTTTATTCAATCCCTGAAGGTCTCCGTAATACCTCTCATTAAGAGCCTCTGAAACAAAAACCGGGATATAGTTTTTTTCCAACTCGCTGAACTCTCCCCACTTTTTCATCTTGCCGCTAAAATGCCTGAATATGGGATATCTTTCCCTTTTGCCCATAACCAGCAGACAACTTTCCATATTCCTTATTAAGGGAGAAGTGTAAGCGACGTCTATTTTCATATCGGCCAGCTTCTCTGCCACCTCCGGAACTTTTTCCCTGCCCTCCTGGCAAATGGGCACGTCCGTCCATCCTGTAAACCTGTTTTCCAGGTTCCATTGAGATTTGAAATGCCTGAGTAGGATTAATTTTGGCATATTACATTTCTTCGGTGATTTTTAATAATCTTTTATATTTGGCCATTCTGAATTCAGTGGCCGGGGCTCCGGATTTTAAATAATTAGCTCCGAGGCCGACAGCCAGGTCGGCTATGAAATCGTCCTCTGTTTCTCCCGATCTGTGGGAAACTATGACTTTCCAGCCGAAAGATTTTGCCAACTTTCCCGCTTCAATGCCTTCGCTTAACGTTCCCACCTGATTAACCTTTAGAATCAGCCCGTTGCAAGCTTTTTTCTCTTCGGCCTCTTTAATCCTTTCCGAATTGCTTACCAAAAGATCGTCGCCGACAATAATCACCTTGTCCCCTATTTCTTTTTGAATATCGATAAATCCCTGCCAGTCTTCTTCTTGAAACGGATCTTCCAGGGAAACTATCGGATATTTGTCGGCAAGCTCCATGTAGTAACGAAGCAATTCTCCTCTATCTAAAAAGTCGAAGCCTACCTGATATTTTCCATTTTTATAGAATTGGGATGCGGCTGCATCTACGGCTATCTTGGTTATTTTCTCGCATCCGGCTTTCCTCGCAGCTTTCAATATAAGTTCTATCGCTTCCTCGGCTCCTGACAATGGCGGAGCAAACCCGCCTTCGTCCCCCAAAACAAGCGCTTCCCTTCCGTATTCTTCTTCAATCAGTTTTTCAAGCTCCCTGTAAACCGCCGAACCGGATTCCAGATTTTTTTCCGGAGACCCTCCTTCTATTACCGCCATGAATTCCTGAAGGGAAAGATTGTTTTTGGCGTGAGCCCCTCCGTTAATGATATTAAAGGTGGGCACCGATAAAAACGGCTTCTGCCCGGATATAGAGGAAATATACCGCCAAAGAGGAACGTTCAATCCCGCCGCTCCCGCTCTGGCTGCAGCCAATGAAACCCCTAATATGGCGTTGGCTCCGAGCTTGGACTTATCTTTGGTCCCGTCCATTTCAATCATCAGCCGGTCCAGGCCTTCCTGGTCGGCGACATCATTGCCTTTCAGCTCCGGAGCTATTATCTTATTAACGTTCTCAACGGCCTTATCGGCGTTTAGGGCAACAGCCTCCCCTTCCCCCGTGGAAGCGCCGGAAGGAACTCCGGCAGAAAACTTTCCATCGGCAGTTTCCACCTCGACTCTTAAGGTCGGATTCCCCCTGGAATCCGACATCTTTTCAGCCAGAATTGCTTTTATTTCACTGGACATCGGAATTTATTTTGTCTAGATAGTCGGCTGCCGAAAGAAGGGCCGTGGTCCCCTGGCCGCAGGCTATTATTATCTGCTTATACTTTACGTCAGTCGCGTCTCCGGCCGCGAAAATCCCGGGAGTGCGCGTTTGGCAGGTTCTGTGGTCTATTTTTATCTCGTCCCTTTCGTTAAAATCAACCAAGTCTTTGATAAATCCCGTAGCGGGAACATTGCCTATTTCTACAAATATCCCCTGCAAGCGAAGGGTTTTCTCTTCTCCAGTTTTTTTATCTTCATAAATCAGCGACTCGACAAATTGGGCGCCCTCTATTTTTTTAACGGCTGCGGAAGTAATCACTTCTATCTTCGGGTTTTCCTCGACTTTCTTTCGGTTGGCCTCATCGGCTTTTACTTCTCCCGAAGCTTCCAGTATGTATACTTTGTTCGCGTATTTGCGCATAGAAAGGGCGGATTCAAAACCGGAATTGCCCCCGCCGATGACAGCCACGTCTTTGTCGGCGAACAAGGGAGCGTCGCAGGTAGTGCAGTAAGAAACTCCTTTTCCTATAAACTCCTTCTCTCCCTCAACCTCAAGCGGCCTGGGATCGGCTCCGGTAGCCACGATAACGGCTGAAGCGGAAAGCTCGCCGCTGTTTTCGGTTTTAACCAAAAAGCCGCTGCCTTCTTTTTTAACCCTTCCCGCTTTGTCGTTAATAATTTCCATGCCGTTTTCCTTCAGCTGCTCCACCATGCTCTGTACTAAATCGGCTCCGGATATTGATTTAAATCCCGGATAGTTTTCAATGGCAACCGATTTTCTGACCATTTGTCCGCCGAAAGACTTGGTAACCAAAACGGTCTTTATCTTTCTTCTGGCGGCATATATTCCCGCGGCAATCCCGGCTGGCCCGCCTCCGATGATAATTAACTCGTAATTCCTGTCCATAAATTATTTTCCGATTTCTTTAAGATATTTTTTTAAATCCTCTCCGTAACTGGGATGTTTAAGGGCAAAATACATAGTTGACTGCAGCCACCTGTAAATGTCGCCGCACTCCATCCACTGCCCCTCTATTTCGTGCCCGTAAACCATTTTTCCGTCCTTTATCATCGATTCAAAAGCTTCAGCTAAAATAATCTCTCCCTTTTTATTGGGCGTCTGTTTTTTAAGATAATCGAAAACGTCGGGAGTGATTATATACCTCCCCAAAACAGCCAAATCAGAAGGAGCCTCTTGGGGAGAGGGCTTTTCAATCACTCCTTTGATTTTGTAAACCCGGGAAGCGATTTTTTCCACGTCAGCGACTCCGTAATGGGAAATCTTTTCCTTGGGCAGCTTCTTTAGGGCCATCATCGGCCTTTTGCTTGTCTTGAAAATCTGAATCAACTGGGAAAGGCAGGGAACTTTTGAATCGACGATGTCGTCTGTAAAAAATATTCCGCAAGGATCCTGGATGAGCTTTCTGGCCTGTAAGATGGCGTGCCCGTCTCCAAGAGGCTCTTTTTGCACCACGAAAGAAAAAGAAATGTTTTTTGATATCTCTTCCAGGTGCTGGACTCTTTCCAAAAGGCTGTCTTTCTTCCTTTCCTTGAGGAGTTTCTCCAGCTTGGGGGACTTCTTGAAATAATCGACTACCTCTTTTTTCTTGCCCGGAGAAATAACGAAAACCACCTCCTTAACGCCGGAATGCATGGCTTCTTCCAACAGATACTGAACCATGGGCTTGTCCACTAAAGGCAAAAGCTCCTTGGGAACGGCCTTGGATATGGGCAGGAATCTGGTTCCCGCTCCGGCGATTAGAATAATAGCTTTGTTTATCATCTTCTTTATTTTATCAAAGTCGGAGGAAAATAAAAGCCCCGCGGTAAGCGGGGCAACAAAAAAATCTATTCGTTTTCCCTTCTCCTCAGGAAAGCGGGGATATCCCATCGCTTTTCCTGGTCGATTATTTCCTCTTCCGTCTTTTCAGCTTCCTTCTTTAAATCAAGGGCGTTTTTTCTGGTTAAAATCTTGTTTTCTTCTTTTTGAACTTTCTCTTCCTTTTTTATTTCTTTGGGTTCCGGCTTATTTTCCGGTTTGGGGGCGGGGCCGGGTTTCTTCTTGGGCTTGGATTTCTTCTTGGGCTTTTTCGGGGCCGCTTTCTTTTCCGGCTTCTTTTTCAGCTTCTTTTTGGGAGCTACTTTCTTTACCGGCTTCTTTTTCAATTCGGGCTCTGGTTCTGGAACAGGCGCCGGCTCGGGTTCGGGCTGAATCTTCTTTGCGGCTTTTTTCCTGGCAGGCTCTTTGCCGACTCCAACGGCCAATAAAGTCACCCTTAGCTTGTTTTTGTAGGAATTGTCCTGGGAAACTCCGAATATTATCTTGGCTCTCTTGTTGTAGTCGGAAATCGTCTTGCTGATATGCTCCACCTCCCGCATTTCCAAAGCCTGGGGGGCTGTAATATTAAAAACTATTTTCTCCGCTCCCTGGATATTATATTCGTTTAAGGGGCTTTTTAGCAGCTCCTTGACTGCCTCCTCGGCCCGGCTTGGGCCGTCGGCAACAGCGGTATTCAAATAGGCCAGCTTTCCCTTGCCCTCTAAAATAGTTTTTAAGTCGGCAAAATCAATATTTATCAGCCCGGGAACGTAAATCATTTCAATCAAGCCCCGGAGATTTTCCGACAGCCTTCCGTTAATTGAAGAAAAAGCTGCCTTTAACGGAGTATTTTTATCTATTATTTTGAAAATATTCTCATTGGGTATTATGGAAACGACGTTAAGGTTCGGGGTAATCCTTTCCAGGGCCGACTTGGCTATTTGAGCTCTCTTTCCTCCCTCGAACTTAAAGGGCATGGTAAAAATCCCTATTGTCATCACGCCCAGCTCTCTGGCAATTTTGGCAAACTCGGGAGCCGCCCCCGATCCTGTTCCCCCTCCCAGGGAAGAAACAATAACGGCCAGGTCTATTCCCTGAAAAAGTTTGGCGACTTTATCGCTCTCTTCTTTGGCAGCCTTTTGCCCAAGCCTGGGATCCATTCCGCAGCCGAGCCCTCCGGTAACGCTGTTGCCGAAGGAAAACTTTCTCGCCTGCCTTGCAGCTTCCCTCAAAGCTTGAGTATCGGTATTAGCCACCACGAAATCAATCCTGCTTATCTGGGGAGCGATTTCGGAAACTATAGAGCTGCCTCCCCCGCCGATTCCTATAATCCGCATTCTGGTCTTGTGGACTTGGTCTTGGGAGGAAAAAGCCGGCTTTTTCTTAATCTTAAGGGAGGGCTTTTTCTTTTTATGAGTACCGCTCTTTTTAGATTTTTTGGAAGATGGTTTCTTTTTGGGCTTAACAGTTTTCTTCGGCTTTCTTTTCAAAGCCGGTTTCTTTTTGGAGAATTTTCTTGAGGGCCTTTTTGTTTTTGCTTTTTTAGCTTTCTTTTTGGCCATAATTTCAGTCTTCTTTGATTATATTAACAGGAGGAGCTAAAAGTCAACAGCGAGGAAATAAAAACTGGGTCTTTTAAAAGACCCAGTTATTCTTAAAATCAGACGGGCGATACGTTGAAGCTCAAGCAGCGCGGGCAGCGCGGCGGAAGACCCCACCTGAAATTGTCCTCGCCGGCCTGGTGCTGGCAGTTGAAGCATTTCATTTGCGCCTGCACTTTTAATTTTTTCTGGACGGATGTTTTTCTTTTAACCAAGAAAGGCCGCATAAATTCCCCCTTACTTGTTATTCCTCGCCTTTGGGCAGTTTCCAATTTTTCTCTCTCATTACTTCAAGCACTTGTCCCCTGAAGGGACAAGCCAAGCATATTTTTGCGGGAACCCTTATGTTCTTGCAGCATATCCTTCTGACATGGTCGACGAATTTTTCCCTATCGACCTTCATTGTAATGGTGCTCAATGATTCACCTCCTGTATAATGCGGCGCTGTCTTTCCTTAAAAATACCCTGCTGATACCGGCTTTGATTATCTCGTCCCAGCAATCCCGGCAGACCCACCAATGGCCTTCAAGATACAAGGAGGCGCCCCTAATGTCGCTTCCTTTTTCCCTGGCATCAAGAATGGCCGACACTTCAGCGTGGCCTTTTTGCCGGCAAACCGCCTTGCAAAGCCAGTAGCCTTCGCCGGTTCGGCAGACCCGCTCCTCTCTCGGACAGACGCTGACCTTCTTTCCGGCATTGGTTCCTCTTCCCAGGATGACGCCGTTCTTGACTATCACGGCCGCCGTCGGCTGCTTTACGCAGCCTGACTGAACCAGCATCTTTCCGGCTTCTTTAAGGAAACGATTATCGGAATTGATGTAAATTATTCTCCTGCCGGCCGGCAAATACGGCAAAACTCCAGATAAATTATTGGAATCCATATTTTATTCCCCCTTTTAAAAGTTCTAACTACACGCTAGCTTTTAATTTAAAAAAGTCAAGCAAACAAAAACTGCCGGATAATCCGGCAGTCCGATTACTTGCTTTTCTTTTCAAACAAGCGCTTAAAAATACTGGCAAAATCTATCCTGTCGAAAAATACTTCGCCGAGAAAAGCAAATGGTATAGCTATGCCTACGACTATGCCTATTACCTTCAGGTTAATTGGCTGGTCGGTGGCCAGCTTAATAGCCAAAAGGTCCTCGGCTATGCCGATAACTATACCGAAGATCAACAGTTCAAATATGACCTCCGCCTTTTCCCATTTGTTGTTGTGGCTCATTATTCCGTGGTTTTTCCGTCAAAGTGGTCGCCTTCATCGGCTTCCGCTTCCTGCTTGGTCGCGTGGACGACTCCGTCTTTGTGTTCTGGCGGAGAATATATGGTATAAATTTTCATCTCTTCCTCCGAACCGTTGATGATATTATGCCTGCAACCGGCGGGAATAACTACCGCCGAACCGTCTTCTATATCGTGCTCTGCTCCGTCCAGAACGGCCTTCCCCCTGCCTTCTTCAATCCTTATAAACTGGTCGAGCTCGTGCACCTCTTCGCCTATTTCCTCTTCGGGTTTGAGGCTCATTAAAACCAGCTGGCTGTTTTTCCCGGTATAAAGCACTTTTCGGAAATTGTTATTCTCCTCCGTCGCTTTTTCTATGTTAGTTACGTATCCTTGCATATTCTTTTTGAAATTAATGTTATTTCTTTCCCCAGGCCAGCACTCCAAGCATCACAAGGAAAGCCAGAAAAATTACTCCGGGGCATCCGAATCCGCCTATCATTCCCGCTATAAGTATTAGCGCCCACCTGCCGTCGTAATCAGATTTATCCAGCAAGTCCCAAAGGCAGATGGCCATTAAAATGACGCTGACTACGGGAACGAAAAACAGGAATCCCCACCACCATTTACGGCCGGTCATCATCGGAAACAGGAACAGATTAGCTATTGGAATCCAGGAAAGCCAGTGCCTCTTCTGGCCCCTCTTTCTAGCTATCTTTCCCAAAGCCAGAGCAAAATACACGTAAAGGGCCAAGGAAACCAGCAAAGCGAAAATAACTCCCAGCAAGCCTAACACAACGAGAACCGCGAGAACCACCGGCTCAACTGCGTTTTCTGCAACAGCAGCTGTTAAAAATGCGGTATAATCCATAATTGTTTGAATTAAAATTTGGTATCCGACCTTTATTGTATTTTAGCAAAAAATAAGAGCGAGGTCATTGAAAAGAAATCATGGCCGTTCTGCCTTCCGTAATGTCCCCGTCAACTAAATCATGGATTGCCTCTTCCATAATTTTATAAGAGTAAAGAACGTCCTCTCCGTGGGCCGTACCGGGATCGTGGCTGATGAATCCTTCCCGGTTATAGCCCTTGATAAGAATTACATGGTAAACCGGTCCGGGAGGCTTGAAATGAGGATTTTCCAAAAGCCGTCCGGCCGTGGGGACTATGACCGGATTGCCTTTGAAAAGCTCTCTTTTAATATCATCGTGGGAAATATCATAGGTAACTTTAAGATTGTAACCGAAATAATCCTCAATGAATTTGGCGGTCTGGGATATTGAAGTGTCTTCGTGGTATCCGTAATTTTCATCCTCAAAAGCCACTATGTCCCTGAGTTCGGCTTTAACTGTATCATCTGATATAGGGCGCCTTTCCTCAAAAAAATAATAAACCATTAACCCGGCAGCTTCTTCGCAAGTATGGGGAAAAGGATAACTCCAGTCTCCGCCGGGAGCTTGGGCTATGAAAGGAACTTCCAGATCAACGCTGTCGGGCAAAACGATTTCTTCAACCTCTTCTTCCTCGTTTATCGGCTCTTCGCTTTCATTGTTTTCCTCTTCAACGGTTTCTGGGTAATATAAAAAAACGTGCCTGTAAATAAAAGAACCCTCGAAATAAAGGGCGGCCAGTCCCAGAATCATGACAAAGGCTATTAATACGTACCTCATTTTTTTGATTATATCTTAAAATAAGAGAACGGTACAACATAAAAAGCCCCTCGGTTTAATCGCCGGGGGGCTTTCCTTTTTCCAGTTCTTCAACTGCCGCTTCAAGCTCGTGAATGAGTATGATATGCTTTGCCGCGTACCTCAGATAGAACTGCCTCGTTTCCCTGATTTTCTTTGCTCTCCTCTTGGGATTGAAATCCCAGAGCGTCAGCAGGTTATGGAGATTGTCGCAAAGCTTGATCAGGAACACCTCCCTGGGAGCGTTTCTCAGCCGGCTAAAATAAATGTTCAGCCTTTCTTTATCTTCGTATTCTCCCTTCGGGGGCTTTGTAAGATAATCCACCAGCTTGGCGACTTCGTCTCCGAATTCCGCTTTTACCCTCTCAACCGTCCAGGAAGGTATGTCTTCCACGATATCGTGGAGCAGGGCGGCTATGATGAGAACGTAGTCTCTTACCCTCAGGCAGTCGATAAGAATGATTGCTACCGCCCTGAGGTGTTCAAAATACCTCTCGCCGCCGGCCCTCTTTTCCTGCCTGAATTCGCCCTTTGCAACGTCGTAGGCTTTCTGGATGGCAATGTACCTGGGATCCGTCGGAACGAGAAACGAGCCTATCCGCTTGAAAAAAGTCTTCCTGTTTTCAGCCTGCTTCAATAAAAGCTTAACCTTCTTTAACACTTGAAACCTCCTTTTAAAAGTTCAATAGAAAACTATACTTCTTTTTTAGTTAAAAGTCAACCAAACAAAAAACGCCCCGATCAAGGGCGCCCCTTAAGGCTATTTTACGGGCTTGTTTTCCTTATCAACAATAACTTTTTTTACATCCGGCGGTTCAGCTGCCAGCTCAAATCCCATAATAATAATTTCGTCTTCCTTTTTTATAAGATGCCCGGCGGCTCCATATATAACCACCCTCCCGGAATTTTCTTCTTCTTCAATAACGTAAGTTTCCAGCCTGGCCCCGTTGGTATTGTCTACCACTAAAACTTTTTCTCCGGGCATTAATCCCGCTCTCTGCGACAGGGCCTTGTCTATGCCGATGCTCCCCTCGTAATCTATATCCACCTCGGTCACCCTGGCTTTATGTATTTTAGACCTTAGAAACGATCTCATTAATGAATATTACCAAAAAATCCGGCTATTTTCCAGCAAGCTGTCCGCAAGCTCCCTTAACCTCCCTGCCGAAACGGTGCCTTATTGTAACAGCCACTCCCTTCTTTTCTAAAATATCTTTAAATTTATTCATTCTGACAGAAGAGGAAGGCTTAAGGTTTTCGACAGGATTATAGGAAATCAGGTTCACGAGATACAAAGGCTTTTTTATTATCCCGGCCAGCTCTACGGCTTGCGCGTCAGAATCGTTTAATCCGTCTATCATTAAGTATTCGAACATCACCCGACGGTTGGTTTTTTTAATGTAATCGTCAACCGCTGTCAGCACTTTTTCTATGGTGTACTGCTTGCCGGCGGGCATGAGCTTAATCCTTAATTCATCATTGGGAGCATGCAGAGAAACAGCTAAATTAACCTGGGGCTCGTCTTCAGCCAGTTTAGCGATTCCCTCGGGAATGCCGACTGTGGAAACGGATATTTTTCTGGATCCGATATTAAATCCCTCTTTGTCCTTGATAATCCTTATCGCTTCCAAAACCGCAGGATAGTTTAAAAAAGGCTCTCCCATGCCCATAAAGACAACATTACTCACCTTATCCCCGCTCTTTTTTAAAAGCCTGGCGAAAAACAGGACCTGGCTGATAATCTCTCCGGCCTTAAGGTTCCTTTTAAATCCCATTTTCCCGGTGGCGCAAAAAAGGCAGCCCAAAGGACATCCTATCTGGCAGGACACGCAAACCGTATTTCTTCCGTCTTTATGCCTCATTAAAACAGATTCCACTCTTGAGCCGTCTTCCAGGAAGATTAAGGCTTTAACCGTATTTCCGTCTTTGGAGACAACCGTCTCCCCGTTTATTCTAATCGGGCACTTCTCCTCCAGTTCGTTCCTCAACTCGGCGGGAAGAACCGTAACCTCCTGCCAGCTTTCCACTAAATCGGAAAACACGGCTTTTTTAGCCTGCTTCATCCGGTAACCGGGTTTATTAGCCAGCACTTCCTCAAGAAGAGATATATCCATATATATCAAGAATAGCTGAAAATATCGGTTAAGGGAACGCCCAGCTCGCGGGCTATCTTAAAAGCCAGCCCGAGGGAGGGATTGTACTTGCCCTGCTCAAGGAAGACGATCGTTTCCCGCCTCACCCCGACTCTTTCCGCCAGCTCTTCCTGGGTCAGGCTCTTCTTCAGCCTGAACTCCTTAAGCTTGGTTTTAATTGCGGCCTCTTTTGACATATATTCTGAATAAGATTGAGTAGGTAAGCATCAGGAATAAGACGGAGTACAAAAGCACGTTGCCGACCGCGAACATAACCGGATTGTCTCTCCCGGAAATGTAGACTATCAGCCCCGTAATGGTGGCGACTACTGTGTAAGAAGTCATAGCCAGATAAGAAGCTTGGCCGGCGATTTTGTAATCCCTCTCGTCGGCCACCACCCCCTTAACTTTGGTTTTGGTAAAATAAAGAAGGATAAAAGCTGCAATAATGGCCGACACCGGCAAATACCAATTGCCGTAATTCACTGATACTGCCACTATCGCGGCCAGGAAAGCAGTCGTTGCCATTCTTATGATAAAAAATGTTTTCTTGTTCATATTAATTTAAGTTAATTATTTCTAACTAATTTAATGTTAGAAAAACATAACAAGTCTGTCAAGCCCGTTTGACAAAATTGCCGTTTGGAGAAAAACTAATATAGTATCTTTAAAATTCATTCGGAGGTGTAATATGCGAAGAATAAAGCTGTCTGAAAAGGATATCGAATTCGTTGTTGAAGCTGCCACTCCGGCCTCCCGCACCAGAACAGACCTCAAGAGATTGGTTTTGGAAGACGATTCTTTCAGAAAAAGCCTGACCGAAGACGAAAAGGTTTTCGACAGGCTGATGAACCAAAAAGGAATACTCAAAGAAATATCTCCCGCCTTGTTTTTCGAAGTGCTGCTGAGGCGGGCCTTCAAGGAAATGCAGAAAGCCACTTACACGCTGGAGAGAACCGCAGCTCAGAAAATACCTGTTTTCGACGCTCTCGACGCCATGGAGTTGATGAAAAACGAGGACTTTTTCTACTACCTTGTCGATCTACTGGATTCCTTTGTGGTGGAGGAAAGAAATACCCCCAAAGACAGCAATCTCGATAATCTCATCCGGCTGGGGGTGGATGCCGAAGACCCCAAGCGCTTCCTGATCCACAAGCGCATCGGAGACGCCTGCCTGCTTATCCTGGGAATATTTCCCGAATACCTCACCCAGGACTACTACTACCTCTTTTTTAATAAAAAGCCTCCGATTTTCGGCGAAGAAAGAAGAGGCGTGGCCGACTATGAATTCCTCGGCCAGGAATTCTACCATCTGGCCGCCAAAGAAAGCCGGGGAAGCTTCCTTCACTTAAAAGGAATTCTCCAACTGCTTTCGGAAAACTTCTATCTGGCCAAGAAGCCCCTGAATTTTATTTCAGAAAAATACCTGAAAATCGCCGCCTCCTAAACAAAAAGCTCCCCAATGGGGAGCTTTTCATATTAGCCTACGAATTAATTATTCTGATGGCACTGCCCTCAATAAGAGCTCGGCTGACTTTTTTATGAGCCGAAGATAAAATGCGCTGGAAAGTGCTCTGGGAAGTATTCATTAGTTTGGCGCACTCTATCTGGTCCAAGTCCCTGACATCCTTCAATCTCAAAGCCTCTGCCTCTTCGACAGTCAGCTCCTCTACAGCTAAACTCCTTAGGGGAATCCCCCGAGGCTTGAAATAGGTGGCAGAGGGCCTGAAGCCTATCCGCCGCCTGAGCCTTGGCCTAACCATGTTATTTTTGGTTCTTTAACTTGGCTAATTCTTCTTTCACTTCTTTCAGTTCGGCTTCGAGATTCTTGGCTTCTTCTTCCAGCATGGTCTTTTCCTCGGCCGGGTTGACTTTGCCGGGTTGGCCCCAGAATCTTCCAAACCAGCCTCGACCTCCTCCTCTGCTACAGCCCATTCCGGCTCCGCAGGGGCCTCTTCCCCGTCCGGCGCCGGGGCCGCCGCCCCACATTGGACCCTGTCCGTTAAAGTTTGGCATAACTTTGTTTTATCTTAATTATTATCTCTATTCTGATTATATACCCATAACTAATATCCGTCAAGGGAAAAATAAAAGGGCGCCGAAACCGGCGCCCGAAAATAACACACTTACTATACCTTTAGCGAATTTCCATGATTTCTACCTCGAATATCAATGTGGCGTTGCCCGGTATGACTCCGGGATATCCCGCCTCCCCGTAGCCGAGTCCCGACCCTATAGTCAACCGCCTTTTCTCTCCTGCCTTCATTCCCAATAATCCGTATTCCCATCCGGCAATAACTCTCCCCTCCCCAAGAGTCAAAGAATAGGGGGAGCCGCCCAAACTGGAATCAAACTGAGTTCCGTCCTCAGCTAAAGTACCGACGTAATGGACTAAAACCGTATCGCCGACAGTAGCCCTATTCCCTTCTCCCTCCTCAAGCACTTCTATCTTTAACTCCCCTTTTTCGCAGTAGCCCCGGTAAAAGTCCCACTGCCAGCATTTGGAGCCGTCGTCAAAAACGCAGTAGCTTCTTATCCCGTCCTCAAACATAACCCCTTCGCTTGTCCCGCCCTGCTCTTCGCAGTAGACTGCGGCGGGATTGGCAATTTGAGTGTAGTTTTCGTCTGCCGGCTGCTCTTCAGCTTGGTAAAAGCCGAAATAATACACCAAACCGGCAGCAACTATTAAAAATATTATTAAAAGTTTTTTCATATTTTTATTTCAAATATTTTATTTCTTTCCCTGAATCCCCTTATCATCCTTATGTCCGACTCGGGGATTTGGAAGTAAGAAGACAGGACTTCCAGGATTTCCTTATTGGCCAGTCCTCTTTCGGGCTTGGCTTTAACCATCACCTCAAAGCTGTCTTCCGATTTTTTAACCACTCCCTGCTCCTTTGAGCAGGGAAAAGCCCTGACCTTAATCAGCATCTTCTTCCAGGTTTATCTCCTTTTTAATCTCTTCAAACTCGTTTTCAATATCCTTAAGCTTCTTTTTGCTGGCTTTAATCAGCAAAACCGCCTCTTTGACCTTCT
Source organism: Minisyncoccota bacterium (assembly GCA_028694095.1). Classification (GTDB taxonomy): domain Bacteria; phylum Patescibacteriota; class Minisyncoccia; order Minisyncoccales; family MHMH01; genus JACOYH01. The sequence continues at coordinate 15,683 of JAQUTZ010000004.1, forward strand.
TTAATCCCTCCTCAACGTCAATTTCCTCCTGGCCTTCGAACCACTCTGTTATTTTAGATAAGCTGACCAGGTCCTCTTTTAATGTCTTCGGCTTTTTTTCTTCTGCCATGTTATTTATCTGGATTAATTTTTTTAACTTCCGAATTAATTTTACCATCCGAAACCCGCAATTCAAAGTCGTCTCCGACTGAAACGTCTTTTGTTCTCCTTATCACCTTCCCTCTAACCGAGGCTATGGCATATCCCAGGCTGAGCTGCCTTTCAGGATTATTCAAGTCGACGGATTTTTCCGCATAAGAAATTTTCTGGGACAAGCTGGAAAGCATAAGCTTCATCCCGGAGACTATCCTGCCTAAAGAATCCTTCAGCTTTAAATCAATCCCCCTCAGGGCGTTCTTAAAATTCTGCAGGGAAACCATTAGCCTGTTTTCCATTTCCTTATACCCGTCGAAAATCTCCTGGTAAAATCCCAGTATGGCTCTTTCCTGCCTCTCCAAAAACAGCAGGGCTTCTTCCCAAGGCCTGTTCAGGATATTGGCAGCAGCGGTGGGCGTGGAAACGGAAGCGTCTGCGACAAAAGTAATTAGGGGCTCGTCCTGGTGGTGGCCCACGCCGGTTATTAAGGGCACCTTAAACGTTGCCGCCTCCCTGACCAGGGTTTCGTTGTTGAAAGCCATTAAAGACTCCAGCGATCCCCCGCCCCGAATAATTACCAAAACGTCTATGTCTTTTTTCTTGAAGGTTCTCAGTGCCCCCAGCAGGTCTTCAACTGCCTCTTGGCCCTCGACTCTGGAGTCTATCATCTGTATTTGAAAGCCGAACTTCCCGAGGTTGTTCAAAAAGTCCGCCAGAACCGCCCCGTGCTTTGAAGTAATAACCCCTATTTTTCTGCAGTATCTGGGAATCGGCTTTTTTCTTTCTTCGGCAAAAAGCCCTTCGGCAGCAAGCTTCTTTTTCAGTTCTTCGTACTGCTTCTTCAACTCCCCTTCTCCCGAAAGCTCGATTGTTTCAGCTATAAAGGAAAGCTTTCCCCTGGGAGCATAAACCTCGGGATATCCTTGGGCTATGATTTTCATCCCCGTTTCCATCCTTATTCCGAAAAGATTGTACTTTGACCTCCAAATTATGCAATCGAGCACCGCTCCGTTGCTTTCATCCTTAAGCGTAAAATACACGTGGCCGGAAGAAGCTACCTGCATCTGGGTAACCTCGCCCGTTATCTTGGCCTTTGACCTTTTCAGTCCGATATTTAAAAGCTCGATAAATTCCGATACTGAAAATATTTTTTTCTCTGGTATTTCCATAATCTTATCTTATCATTCTTTTGAAAATTCGCAGATGTCCCTGAAGTCGCAGAAAGAGCACTGCCAACCGGGCTTTGCTTTAAAGTCGCTGGTTTTTATGGTTTCTATGGTTTCCCTTATTTTCTCCTTGATCTTTTGCTTATCCGGCTCCGTTCCCAAAAAGGAAACCTTTTTGTTGTCGTCCAGATAATGGTAAACCAGCTCCTTGGGCTGGAGGCCGAAAACTTCCTCGGCTGCCATCTGGTAAATCAAAAGCTGCTCTTTATCCTCGGCCGCCACTTTTTCTTTGGCTTTGCCCGTTTTGTAGTCTATGAGGTTCACTCCTTCGGGGGATTCGTCAATGCGGTCTATTTTGCCCTTAACGGTATAGCCTGCCACCTTAAGGTTAAAAGGAACCTCCAGGGCCATATCGTTCCCCACCCTCAGCACCTTAGGCGGATTCTTTTTATAGTCTTCGTAGAAGCTTTTTATTATCTTTTTCCCCAGCTTGTAGTATTCTTCCTTTTGCTTCTTGCTTTCGTACCAGTCGTCTATCCAGCTTTTCTCATAAAGCTCTGAAATCAGGTCGAAACCGGCTTTCTGGGAAGCCTCCCCGAATCCCAGAAGATCGGCCTGCTTTTTTGCTCCCGCCTGCCTTAAAAAGCCGCAAAGGGTGTTGTGCATGGTGGTTCCGAAAGAACGGGTCCCTCCTCCCCTTACCGGAACTTTTAAAATAAAGTTAAACTTGTACTGAAGAGGGCATTTTTCAAAAGCGGCAAGCTGGGAATACGAAAAGTGGTCGGGTATCTGCCACTTGTTTCCGGATTTTACGGTTAGCTTGGGCATCTTGGCTGTCAGCTCGTTGGCAGTTTTGGCCTGGCCGAGCCGGCCCTTATCTTCGTATCCCATTTCCGTTAAAAACCGGGACAGCTTTTTTCTTCTTGCCCCTCCGTAATCCTCGGCCGAGGTGAAATAGAGGCCGTCTTTGGCTCTGGTCATGGCTACATAGCAAATCCTTCTTTCTTCCTGCAAATGAACGTCCCCTTGGGGCTTGATGTCTTTAATGAGCTCGTCTGGAAGCTCTATGGATTCCCTTCTTTCTATTGTCGGAAATCTTTTATCAACCAAATTAACCAAGAAAACGTATTTAAACTCCAGCCCTTTTGCCCCGTGAATGGTCATAACCTTGATTACGTCCGGCCCCTGTTCGGGATCGATTGTTATTTTCCCCTCTTCCCCGGACTCCAGCTCAAGCTTCATTTCCTGCATAAAACTGGAAAGGCTGGGATCTGGTGCCGACTCCTCAAAGGCTTTGGCTTTTTTGTAGAACTGGTTGAGCAAATCAAGCTGCTCCTCGTCGTTCCTTTTAACCAAGTGCTTCAGGTATCCTGAATCCTCCAAGAACCCCACCATAATTTCCGTTGCCGGCCTGTGAGCGGCGTCGCTTCCGTATTTTTTAATCAGGCTCATTACAAAATCCATCTTCTCCCGTCCCTTTTTGGAAACTCCCGGAATCAAGGCCATTTCTCCCGCTGCTTCAAAAAGCGACTTTGTTTTTCTGGAAGCGTACTGGCTGAGCTTCATTATATCTTCCGTGGGAATCTCTAAAAATGGCAGGCTGAAAACGCGGAACAAAGCCGTTGACTCGTGATAGTTGTCCAAAAGCTTGAAATACGAGATGACGTCTAAAACGGCGGGCTTTGCGTACAGCCCCCGGGACGCCAAGAACTGGTAAGGCAGGCCGGCCTTTTCCAGAGCCCTGACAAAAGGGTTGGCAGCGTTGTTGGATCTGACAAGAATGGCAAAATCGCTCCATTGGGCTTCTTTGTCTTTCTTCTTCAGCTCCATTATCTTGCCTACGACCGAATTAACTTCTTCTTCCAAGCTCTTTTTATGAATATGCTCTATTTCCGCTTTGCCCTCCCTTGCCTGGGCGGTCAGTTTCTTTTGAATATTGTTTACGCACTCCAGCCGGTCGGGGTCGTTGGCTTTAATAAAATTATAGGAAAGGTCGAGGATATTCTGGCGGGAACGATAGTTTCTAATCAAAGATATTTCCTTGGCTTTAGGGAAGTCTTTTTTGAACTGGATAATATTGGAAAAAGACGCCCCCCTCCATCTGTAAATCGCCTGGTCGTCGTCGGCGCATACGGTCAGATTGTTTCTGGGAGAGGCTATCTGCTTTATCAGCTCGTACTGGGCCCAGTTAGTATCCTGGAATTCATCCACTAAAACGTATTTAAACTGTTTTCTGAATCTCTCCAGTATCTGCGGCCTTTTTTTGAATATTTCCAGGCAGTAATTTATCAAATCCCCGAAGTCCAGATATCCCAGCTCCAAAAGCAAACGCTGGTAAGTATGGTAGGCTGAAGCTACTTCTTTTATTCTCTCAATTTCAACGGATTCGGGGGCATCGTCTCTGGTTTTTAAATTGTCGGCATAGGCCAGATAGTCTTTGGGGTATATCTCCTGGTCTTTGCAGTGGGAAAAATGGTCCAAAAGAGCTTGAATAAACTTGGTCGGATTTCCCAGGGGCTTGTAGTAGTCCAGTTCAAACCTGTCAAAATTCTTGTAAACCAGAAGCCAGGCGGCGGTCTGGTCCAAAATCTTAAAATCAGAAGGCAGCCCTATTTCCAAAGCGTAGTCCTTTAAAACTCTTTCGCAAAAAGAATGGAAGGTGGAAACCCACAAGTCCACGTATCCTATGGGCAGAAGCCTGTCTACTCTTTCTTCCATCTCTTCGGCTGATTTTTCGGTGAAGGTGACGGCCAGAATTTCTTCGGGCTTGGCTTTCTTCTGCTCTATCAGCCAGGCGATCCTCTGGGTTATAACCGCTGTCTTGCCGGTTCCCGCTCCGGCCACTATCAAAAGCGGCCCGTCTCCGTGGGTCACCGCCTCTTTCTGCTCCTTGTTGAGATTTTTCAGGTCAATGGGCATAAATAAAAAAGCTTGTCATTATATTGAACCGCTTTTCAGCTTTGCTTTCAAGCCCTAATTTAACAGCTGCTCGGCCTGGCCCACTAAATTCTGAATCTGCTTTGGAGAAACTTTGTGTTTTTTGGAAAAATTCTTAACGTCTATCTTTAAGAGATCTTTGGCAAGCATTATTCTCTCCTGAACGAAAATATCTTTAAGGTATCCCTTTAATCCGGGAAGTATGGTCACGGGATACAGCTTTCTTTCTTCAACCAGCTTCTCCAATCCGTTATTGCGTGGATAGTTCCATCCCAAGAGCTCAGCTCCAACGCACCTGCTATAATCCATCGTCCTGCCGCTGAACTTGGTGTTGGTAACGAGCATAGTCTTTATCGAAGCTCCCTTGTATTCCTTTGCCTTAAAATAGCTGCCGTTGCAGATATCCAGATATCTGGCATAGTTGGCTAAAGCGTCATGGGAATGGACCCTGTCGCCGAAGTATTTCCTGTACTTGCACTCTCCCAGGTAAACCACGTTTCCCTTTCGGGCTATAAAATCTATCTCGTAGCTGCGCACGCACCTGCCGGGAATAAACCGATTGATTTTCACCTGATAGCCCAGAGCCTTTAAAATCTCGCCGGCATATTTTTCAAAAGGAAACCCCGTCGGACCGAGCTTTCTCATTCCTTCTTTTATGTTGAACTTTATGGCAGCCCCGGGAGATTCTTTCCTTAAAAGCTGCTTTATCCTGGCGAATATCTTCTGGGTTCTAATGCCCTCGTGCACTTCCTTTTTAAGAATTCCGGATATCTCCTTTGCCGCCTTACTGGAAGCGCCCGCTCTTTTAGCTGAGCGGTAAACCTTTGCTTCCGAAAAGGGTTCTTTTTCTCCCCTGGCGTTGATAACGTTGATTGGCGGCATTTTTAGCAACTGAAAATCCTTTTACGAGCCTATTGTTTTTTGCTTGCTTTCTTGCTCCTTGAAACCTTGGAGGCAATTTTATCCTTCTGCCTGCTTATCGCCCTGACTATTAGGAATATTGCCAGAGCCAGAATAAAGAAATGGAGCAGCTCTCCCAGGAAAGCGCCCGCGCGAAGCTGAACAGAGCCGAAAACAATTACAGCTTCCTCCCAGGAGGATTCCGGAAAAATGGGATTGAGAAGGGGCATTAAAATGTCTTTGACCAGGGAGTTGGCCAGGCTGTTGGCAGCCGCCCCCATTACAAACCCTATTGCCAATGTGATAACGTTGTATTTTTCAAGAAACCCGAAAAAATCTTTTATCATAGAAGTTTAAAATTATTAATAACGAGATTAAACTTGTATCCCAAGCGCTTCGCCGCTTTCCGGCAGTAAGTCATCCTGTCGGTGAATATCTCAAAATACTCTATTACGGGAACAAAGGAAGTGTCTATTTTTAAAACCAAGGTTATGTTCTTCTTTTTCTTGTCCACTCCCAGCTTGCTGTATTTGGTGGCGAAATTAACGCGGTTGTGAATGTCCTCCTCTATGACTTTCTTGTCTTTAACCGTAACCCTTTCCCTCCTGACGTCTGACTTGTCGGCCAGAATGGTAACGGCCGATACGGGATCGGTGAATTCCATTTCGTATTTGTCGTGGTTAACTATGGCCTGCATAAGCTGGGCCAGTTCCGAGGGAGTAAAGTCTTTCTGAAAAAGCTGCTGGAATATAACGGCTCCCATGTAGTTGTGGTAAGTACGGCTGAGGAAGTTTCCAAAGTCATGGCAGAAAGCAGCAATGGCGCACATTTCCTGCTTGTCCTTGCTGAGCCCTATTTCCCTTGCAATGTTTCTGGCTCTGGCTGAAACCAGATCCACGTGGTCCAAGCCGTGGTCTGTGTACTGCAAAAGGCGCAGCCTTTCTCCGGCCTGTTCTATGAACTCTATTAAATACGGATTCTTTTTAAGCTCTTTGAGCGTTATCATTTTTCAATGTTTTGCGGTAATAAGCGACTGTTTTTAGGAAGCCGGCCGACTGCAAAATAATAATCACGATAATCATTGCCAGATAGGCCCAATGGAGCCAGTCTCCCGGCCTGCCCGGCCGGAAAAAAGCGTGATTTAAAGTATGAGCGCCGACTAAATAGAAAACAACATAAGCGAAACTTTGAATCCATCTCCAGGACTGAAGCCCCAGGAACTTTATCGCCTTGCCAAAAGAAGTGCCCGCCAAAACAACGGCGATGAGCAGAGCCACAAGGCCGATTAAATCCGAAATGCGCATGCCCGCTAGGTAGCCGGCAACATCCCACTGATTCCCCTTAAAAATTAAAAGCAGGTGGGATATTGAAAATATTGTAAACCAGACTCCCAGTTCTCCCCTCCAACTCCAGGGCAAATTCCAGGGCAGAGCTTCCATGGCCGGGCGCCAGAGCCTCATCACCGGTCCTATCGACAGGGTTAAAAACAGGAGAATAAAGGCCGTGCCAGCCACCGCCCTGCCGAATTCTATTCCCAGAGAGTATAAAAGGGTAGCCAGCAGAACCGAAGATAAGGCGACGATGAGGTGGTATAAAAAGTTGTTTTTTAAATCCATAATCATATTGATTTATTTTATCAGAAAAACGGTTTTCAGCATATATGCCAAGAAAAAGAGAGGGTGTTTTCCATCCTCTCTTATTTAAGCAGGCTGCAATTTTAGCTTAGCTTTTATCTCGGCGGTCTGCCACTTTTGGTCGCCGGGGATAACCACTTCCAGCGCCCTGGGAAGACAGCCGATGCTGTATTCTTTCCGGGATTCAAGAACTTCTCCGTCAACCTGGCAGTTAAGCTCGTTATCGCAGCGTATCGTAAACGAACGAGCTCTGAACAATCCGGTTTCGGGGAGGTCTAAATGGGTTCCCATCAGCACCTTATGGATATTGGTCAGTATTCTTTTTTTTCTCATCTTTCCTATCCAGCAGATATCCAGAAAGCCGTCGGTGAAGCTCGCCTCCGGAGCTATCTTGAACATGGCTCCGTACTGCGGTCCGTTGGCGGCCACTAAAATAGTGGTGCGCCTGGATACTATCTCTCCCTTCTCTTGGAAATGAACTTCTACTTCGGGATAGCCTATGGGCTGGGACATCTCTTGGAAAAAAGCTATTAAGTAGAGCAGTTTTCCGGGGAAGGGAAAACGGCTTCGCTTGAGGGCGGGAATCCGCCCGGTCAGCTTGGCATCCAGTCCGAAGCTGGCCGCGTTGATAAAAACTCTTCCGTTAATCGTTCCGGCATCTATCTTTATTTTCTTTCCGCAAAGAGCCGTCTCCAAGGCCTCCCTTGGATTTTGGGGAATGCCCAGCCCCTTGGAAAAATCATTGCCCGTTCCAGAAGGTATGACCGCCAAGGGAATCTTGCTTCCGGCCAGAACTCCGGCTACCTCGCTGACTGTTCCGTCTCCGCCTGCCGCTATAACCATCTGATACCCTTTTGCAAGGGCCATCCAGGTTAAATCGGCGGCAGTTTGCAAAAGAGTAGTCTCAAAAACGTCAATACCCCTGTTCGATTCTTTTATCATCTTTCCGCACCTGGCTCCCCGGCCGTCGCCGGAAATGGGATTTACTATCGCTGCAATCTTCATCGTTTTCCTCCTTTTAAAAGAGCTCTCCGATGTGTCTATGTCAGGATAGCCGTATCCTTGAAAAATATCAAGTAAAAAAGGCGGGCCGGAGGCGCGCCTTTACTAATCGGGTTCCAATTTGTCTATATCTTCGAGGGTTTGAATAAAAGACATTATCTGGGCGGGAAGCCCTGTTTCGCTTTCCCAAAGAAATTCAGGTTCGGGAAAAGCGGAATTCCATATTACCTTTATATCCTCTTCGTCAAAAATACCTACCTCGTTCAAGGCCCGGCAGAAGCCGATAAGCTCCCACGAGGACTGAAGGAAGCATGTGTACGTTTCCATTCTTTCTTCAAGAGATTTTTCCTTTTTATTCTCCTGCTCGTCATGGTATTTTCTGCACTTTTTTGCCATTTCTACGGCCCGCCGGAGAAGTTCCTCTTTCATTCTCCCCACCTCCTTAATTTAAAAGGACTTTTTTATGTCTATATCAATAATTTTCGTCTATGTACAGCTGGGCGGCCTGCAAAGCGAAATCGTCTGCCTCCCGCTCCGTATTAAACGTCCGCGGCCAGCTGAAGGGCCTTTCCTCAGGATTCATCGCTTCCTGCTCAGGAACAATCCTGGCCCTGGGAATCCATTTCCCTTTGTCGCCCTTATAGGACTCGGCAATTATTCGGTAGCCCCTATGAAGCATTTCTTCCGTCATAAGGCTGAACCTGTTAATTGTTTATCTCCCTTATTCCATTATACAAAAAAGCGCAGCCAAATTAAAAGGCCCGGACATATTATTGCCTGGGCCTTTCTGTTTTAATAAGGGAAGCTATTTTTTTATTAAGAGATATTTTTCCTCCGTTCCCGCGGATTTTACTGATAACAAAGGATTCAATCACCGAAGCGTCAAACTCTCGCGGCTTCATCCTGTCTCTGATATAATCCTCGGATTCTCCGTCTCTTTCGTAAATCTTCTTTCTTTCTTCGAATTCTACGGCATAGAACTCTATCGTCCACTTGAGAATCCGGTCGTCAATAATTTCAGCGCTTTTGGGAGTAAACTTCCTTATCTTCAGTTTGTTTTGGAGCCTGTGCCTGACCTCATGGGCCGCTACCCTGAAAAACATTTCGTCCCAGCTGTTTTTTACAAGCTTGGCTCGATTGCCCGGCCTGCCGTTTTTGATTATTACCCGTTTTTTGGATTTCTCCTCTTTGAGGTAATCGGCGATGCCGTTGACGAATATCAGGTAGCATTCCTCTGATTCCTTGTCGCCCCTGTGGTAGGCCACCGGATATTTGTGGGGATGCTTGCTGGCGGGTATGATATTTATCATTCCCCTCTCTTTTTTGGAAAAAACCAGCTCGTCTAGGGCGCTTATAGCGACCATAACCCTTAGGGCCATTCCAATATCCCTGTTGCCAGCTCCCTTTTCCCTTAATTCTTGCGTTAAACTTTTAAATGTGCTCAATTTAAACCTCCTAATCGGAAATTATATAATAAATTATCGTCATTGTCAATAAAAGAGCCCGGGTCTTAAAACCTGGGCTCTGTTGGAAAGGCGATGCCAGACACTGTTTTCTGCGGAACCATGAGGCAGCTGGGATGCTCGGAAGAATTCAGGAGCTCCACTCCCAGTTCTTCTTTTATCTTCTCTCTGCCTAAAAGGTCGAATATGACTTTCTGCTGCGGTATCTTCCAGTCGAATCCCGTGGCCTCTCCGTATCCCGGAGAAAGGCGGCGGAAAGACTTTTTAAAGCCGCACTCCCTGGCCATGAACTTGCAGATATATCGGGCAACGGCCTCAGCCCCCTCGGAGCCTATAACGTCCAGATGGAAAGCGCTGTAGCCCTTTTCCTCCCCCTCCATTATTTCGTCTCCGAAGGTGGCAACGAAAAGAACCAGCTTTTCCGGCTTGAATTTCAGTATGTTTCTTTTGACCAGGTATGAGCTGGTCAGAACTCCCTGCCTGCCGGTTTCCGGCTCGAAAAGAAGGACTCTTTTCCTGCTGAGAATCTCGTAATCGAATGCCTGATAAATGGCCCGGGGATATATTAAGCGCTTAATCCCCTTTTTCACTTCTTTTATTATCTTCCTCTGCCTTTTAACTCTCTGGGGCTTGTGCTCCTGCACCCACAAAGAAAATCCGGCGTGCTTTAAGATATTCTCGGTCCTTAGTTTCACCGAAAAGCCTTTGATAATTCTGGCTTCCATTCAATCCTCCTTATTGTAAAAGATGCTTTCCCAATACTGCCATCTTAAAAAACGTTTGTCCAGGGTTTCTTTTACAAAGAATTAAGCTTATCTATCAAAGCCTGTTTTGGCCGCACCCCCACCGCTCTTTCCACCGGTTCGCCGTTCTTGAAAATGATAAGGGCGGGAGTGGCCGGAATTCCGTATTTCTCGGCAATATCCGGAGCTTCAAAAACATTCAGTTTTCCTATTTTCACCCTTTCTCCGATTTCCCTGTCCACTTCCTCTATGA
>JAQUTZ010000005.1:0-9028 GCA_028694095.1 Minisyncoccota bacterium
ATAAGCGAAGCCGTGCTTCACCAGTTCATCTGAGATTATGCTTTTGCCGGACCCCGGCATCCCCGCCACGCAGACTATTTTGTTAGCCATAAATGCGCTTAAGCGCCGCTAAAATGTCTTCAAAGACTTTCTCTATCGGCTGATCGCCGTCTACCCTGATAAGGCGGCCCTGTTTTTCGTAGTAATCCACTATTGGCGCGACATTTTCTTCGTAGTAATCCAACCGGTTGTTGATGGCTCCTTCGGTGTCGTCGGGCCTGGTAACCAGCTCTCCTCCGCATTCATCGCAAGCTTCCAGTTTTTTGTATTCCCCGACCCAAGGAATGAGTTTTCCGCATTTTTGGCAAATTCGCCTTTTAGTCAAACGATCGAACGCCTCCTGGCGGGAAATATCCAAAAGGATAGGCGAAGTCGCATCTTTTCTTTCTAAGAATTCCAAAAACCTGTCCAGGTTCTCGGCTTCCGGCAATCGTCTCGGAAATCCGTCTGCCAAAAGACCCTCGTCTTGCTTTAAGTTAAAAGAAATCTCATACATCCAAAGGCTGGTGGCTATATCGTCCAAAGGAAGCCCACCCTTGGATACAATCTCTCTTATCTTAGCCCCCACAGCAGTATCGGCTTTAGCCAGCGCCCTAAACATATCCCCTGTCGAGAAATGGTGGAGATTGCCAAAATGTTTCATTAAAAGATCGGCCTGCGTTCCTTTGCCGCAGCCTGATCTCCCTATTAAAATGAAATTTAGAATTTTTTCCATTAAAAAGTTTCGTATTCCCTCATTTGCAGCTGGGCGTTTATCTGCCTCATGGTCTCAAGGGTTACAGAAACTGTAATCAGCAGAGCGGTTCCGCCGATAAGGAAAGTGAATCCGGTAACTCCGGTCACTCCGGATATTACGGAGGGCAAAACGGCAACCGTTCCCAAGAATAGCGCGCCGATAAGCAGCACCCTGTTTAGAATATAGTAAAGGAATCCGGCAGTGGAAGAACCGGGCCTGATACCCGGTATGAATCCGCCCATTTTCTGAAGATTCTGGGCAATGGCTTTGGGGTCGAAAGTAACTGCAGTATAGAAATAAGTGAAAAGAACCACCAGCAAAAAGTAAATGCCTCCGTAAATCCAGGAATTCTCAAAAAGGTTGCCGACGGTCTGGGCTATGTTCCCCACCACTCCTCCAGAGCCCGATAAGAAATTGGCTATCATCCCCGGGAAAAGCATTATCGATAAAGCGAAAATAATGGGGATTACTCCGGCCGGATTGACGTTAAGGGGCAAATAAGTGGAAACTCCTCCGTACATCTTCATCCCCCTGACTCTTTTAGCGTAAGAAACCGGGATATTCCTTCTGGCCTCGTTAACCATCACCACCCCGGCGACAATCAGAATAGCCATGCCGAAGAAAAGCAAATAAGAGGGAATTTGCGACGGATCCCACTTGATTATAATCTCCCTGATGCTTTCGGGCACCCTGGCGATAATTCCGGCAAAAATCAGCAAGGAAACTCCGTTGCCGATTCCCTTTTCCGTTATAAGCTCTCCCAGCCACATTAAGAATACGCAGCCGGCCGCCACGGTAATTATAGAAGTAAGCATTAAAACAGGAGAAAGCTGGCCTATCGCCCCCTGGCTCTGGAAAAGGCTGAGCATGGCGTAGGCCTGGAGAAGAGCTAAAGGAATCGTTAAAATCCTTCCGTATTGGTTAAATTTCTGCTTTCCCGCCTCGCCCTCTTCCTTGTACATCCGCTCCAGCGGGGGGAATATCATTGTTAACAGCTGCATGATAATCACGGCGGTAATGTAGGGCCCCAACCCGAGCATGACTATGGAAAGGTTGGAAAGGGTGCCTCCGGTGAAAAGATTAAGCAGGCCGAAAACCTGGAACTGGTCGAAAAAAGACTGCAAACTTTCAATATCAATGCCGGGCATGGGAATAGCCGCCATCAGCCTGAAGATTCCGAAAACCACCAGAACGAAAACAATTTTCTTCCGCAGGTCTTTAATCTTAAATATTCGAATTATCTTATTTAGCCAGTTCATTGTAAGGCGATAAATTACCCTAAAATATTATTTCACCTCTCCTCCGGCTTTCTCAATGACAGCCTTGGCCTTTTTAGAGACAATGCAGCCCTCAAAAGTAAAAGCTTTGCTCAGTTTGCCGTCCCCGAGAATCTTAACAATCGGCTCCCTACCTTTCATTCTACGGACCAGCTTTTTCTCTAGCAAGGCCTTCGGACTTACCACCTCGCCTTCCTTAAATTTCTTTTCTATAGTTTTGGTGTTAACTATTGCGGGTTTTACTTTTAAAGGATTAAAACTGTAACCCCTTAATTTCGGGTATCTTTTGATTAAACTGCGAATCGCCGGCTTCATTTTCCTGCCGGCTCTGGATTTCTGGCCCTTCATTCCCTTTCCGGAATAAGTGCCTTTTTTCCCACCTCTGCCGATTCGCTTTGACCGCTTTTGTTTGTGTTTTGGAGACAATTCGTGAATCTGCATGGATTTACTTTTTTACTTTCAGTTTCTTTAAAGCCTCCATAGTGGCTCTGACATTATTGATTTTATTTCCGGTTCCTCCTAAAACCTTGGAAGAAATATTCCTGATTCCGGCCAGCTGGCAAACAAGCCTGACTGTTCCGCCGGCAACCAATCCCCTCCCTTTCCTCTGGGGCCTTAAAAGAATTTCTGCGGCTCCGACTTTAGCCTGAACCTCGTGAGGAATAGTTTCGTTAACCACCGGAACTTCAATCATGTTCTTCTTGGACAGCCTTGTGGCTTTTTCTATGGCTAAAGCAACGTCTCCTCCCTTTCCGAGGCCGAATCCCACTTTACCCTTCTTGTCTCCGCTTACAACCAAAGCCCGGAATCTCATCTTCTTTCCGCCGGCCCTGGTATGGGAAACTCTGGCTAAATCCAAAAGCTTGGAATCAAATTCATCCCTGGGTCCTTCCCTGCGAAATCTATTTCTTTGTGGTTTGTCGTTTACCATATGCGTTTAAAACTTTAATCCTCCTTCCCTGGCCCCGTCAGCCAAAGCTTTTATTCTTCCGTGGTACGGAAATCCCGACCTGTCAAAAACAACCGTGTCTATTTTCTTTTCCTGGGCTTTCTTGGCTATAAGCTTGCCGACTTCTTTGGACTTTTCGGATTTCTGGCCTTTTTTAATATCTAAATCTCCGGCTGAAACTATCACCTTCCCCTTGTCGTCGTCGATCAGCTGGGCGTAAATATGCTGATTCGATCTGAAAACGCAAAGCCGCGGCCTTTTAGCGGTTCCGTACATCCTGGCCCTGATTCTTTTATGCCTTTTGACTCTTTTGTTTCTTTCTATTGACATATTATCCGGCCGTAGCTACAGCCTTTTTGCCTAATTTTCTTCTAACCTGCTCCCCTTCGTATCTGATGCCTTTTCCTTTATAGGGCTCGGGGGGCTTAACCGCCCTTATTCTCGCGGATGTCTGTCCGACTAATCCTTTATCTATTCCGGAAACAATAATCACATTTTTCTCAACTGAAAAAGTTATGCCCTCGGGAGCTTTTATCTTTACGGGATGGGAAAACCCCATTTGGAGATTCAAATCCTGGCCCTCTAAAGCGGCTCTGTAGCCGACACCCTCTATTTCCAACCTTTTTACGAATCCTTCGGTCACTCCCTTAATATCGTTGGCCAAAAGAGCTCTGGTCAATCCCCAGAAAGCGGCTGTTTCTTTTGTCTCTTTTTGGGGAGAAATAACAAGCTGGGAGTCTTCCTGGACAACCTTAATTTCAGGACGAACTTCCCTGGAAAGCTCTCCCTTGGGACCCTTAACGGTCACCTTCTGCCCCTCTATCTTTATTTCCACCCCTTGCGGTATTAAAATTGGTTTTTTGCCTATTCTGCTCATAATTTATTCAATATTTACCATACTTCGCATAATATTTCTCCACCGAGTCTTTGCCTTTTAGCTTCCTTGCCGGTCATTAGGCCCCTGGAGGTTGAAACTATCGATATTCCGTAGCCTCCCTTAACCGGTTTAATGTTTTGGGCGGGAGAATAAATTCTCTGCCCGGGGCGGGAAACTTTTCTCATTCCGGAAATCGCGGGGATTTTGTTTTCGTATTTTAAGGCTATTTCAATGACTTTCTTGGCCTTCCTGCCTTTCTTTTCAATCTTCCCTACCAGTTTCTCATTTTCGAGAAGCTTGGCTATTTCGTATTTAAAATTGGAAAAAGGAATCACCACCCCCTCTTTCTGGGAGGCCTGAGCGTTCTTTATCCTATTTAACATGTCTGTAACTGGATCTGTCATCATAAGTTTGTATTACCAAGAAGACTTTTTAACTCCGGGTATGAGACCTTTGTTGGCTAATTCCCTAAAGCAAATCCTGCAAAGTCCGAAATCTCTCATATAGGCCCTCTTTCGGCCGCACCTAAAACAGCGTCGGACAACACGGCTCTTGAATTTTGGCTTCCTCTTTGATTTTGCTATTTGCGATTTTTTCGGCATATTAATTCTTTAATGGGAATCCCAATAATCTGAAAAGTTTTTCTGCTTCTTGTTTGCTTTTTGCGCTGGTGGCTACGGTCACTTCGAATCCGAAATTAATTCTTGATTTCTCCGGGGAAATTTCCGGGAAAGAGATGTGCTCCTTGACGGCAATCGTCATATTCCCCTCTCTGTCGATGGCCTTCGGGTCTATCCCTTGAAAATCCCTGGTTCTGGGAAGGGCCAATCCGACCAGCCTTTGCAGAAAATCGTACATCCTTTTTCTTCTCAAGGTAACCTTGGCCCCGATGGCCATACCCTGCCTGAGCTTAAAGCTGGAAATGGATTTCTTGGCTCTGGTCAGCTGGGGCTTTTGGCCGCAGATAATCGCCAAGTCGTTAAAAACGCTTTCCTGTATTCTTTTCTGCTCTTCGCCGGTAGCAGCTACCATCTGACGGCCGAATCCGGTATTAACAACCACTTTGGTGATCCTGGGAATAGCCAGGATATTCTTGTATCCGAATTCTTTCTTCATCTCCGGCACGACTTCTTTTTGATATTTTTCTATTAAACTTATCATATTTCAGCTTGGCATTTTTTACAAATGCGATGTTTTTTATCTCCGACTACCTTGTATCCGACCCTAGCCGGTTTTCCGCATTTCGGGCAAATCAATTTAACATTGGACACGGAAAAAGATGCCGGTTTCTCCACTATCTGCCCCTTTTCTCCGGACTTTTTGGGCTTCATATGCTTTTTCCTGATGTTCACTCCCTCAACAACCAGCCTCTCTTGTTCCGGAAAAGTATCTAAAACCTTGCCCGTTTTTCCACGGTCTTTTCCTGAAATTATTAATGCTGTATCGCCTTTCTTGATTTTCATATTATTAAATTATTTCCGGCGCCAATGCCGCTATTTTATCGAATCCCCTTTCTTTTATTTCCCTGGGTATCGGTCCGAATATTCTTCCTCCTTTGGGCTCTTTTGTCTTTCCCTCTAAAATCACGCAAGCATTATCGTCGAATCTGACATAGGTTCCGTCTCCCCTGGAGTATTCTTTCTTCTGTCTGACAATCACGGCTCTGACCACCTCGTGCTTTTTAACGGGCTTTCTGGGCTCTGCCTTCTTCACTACGCCCACTATTATGTCGCCTATGCCGGCATACCTGTGGCGAGTCCCGCCCAGAATCTGAACGCACAGCAGCGCTTTGGCTCCGCTATTATCCGCTACATTTAATAGTGTCCTGTTCTGAATCATAATATTAAATCTTCTTGATTACTTTCCATCTTTTATCTTTGGAAATCGGCCTGGTTTCTTCAATGACAACCATATCTTCCGGCTGGTATTCCCCTTCCTCGTAATGCGCTTTGTATTTCTGATGGAATTTAAACCTCTTTTTATACTTCTGATGCTCTTTAATTTTCTCAACCGAAACTACTACCATATTTGGCGTTTTTACCGAAACTATTTTTCCTGTTAATTGTCTCTTTGGCATATTAATTCAAGATTATATGTTTATTCCTTAGCGAATCAAGCTTTGCTTATTTCTTTTCCTTTAATATGGTTAAAATTCTGGCAATATCCTTCTTGATATTTCTGATTTCCCTGACGTTCTTAACTTTACCCGAAGCCAAATCAAACCTCAGGCTCCTCAGCTTCTCGCGGTAGTCTTTAATGCTTTTCAATAATTCCTCTTTCGGTTTTTGCCTTATCTCTGCCGGTTTCATGTTAGCGTTTTATAAATTTAGTCTTTATGGGCAGTTTGTCTGAGGCTTTCGAAAAAGCATCTTTGGCCATTTCTTCCGGGATTCCTTCAAGCTCGAAAATAATCCTGCCCGGCTTAACCGGAAAAACATAATGGTCAACCGATCCTTTTCCTCCCCCCATGGGCACCTCTTGCCCTTTTTCCGTTACGGGCTTGTGAGGAAACACTCTCACCCAAAGCTTTCCTCCTTTTCTTAAATATCTGATAATAGCCCTTCTGCCAGCCTCAATCTGCCTAGCTGTAACCCATTTATTCTCCATGGACTTCAATCCAAAACTGCCGAAAGCGAATTCGGTTCCCCTGGTTTCTGTCCCTTCAGCTCTTCTCCTTCCTTTATGCCATTTTCTGTGTTTTATTTTCTTTGGATAAAGCATGTTGATTAATCAAATTGTTCGCCCTTGTAAATCCAAACCTTCACTCCTATCACTCCGTAAGTGCAGCGGGCTTCAGCTAAATGGTAATCGATAATCGCCCTCAGGGTTTGCCTGGGGAGATTCCCTTTCCTCAGCCATTCTCTTCTGGCGATTTCATTGCCCCCCAGTCTTCCCGAAAGCTCAATCCTGGCTCCCAGCACTTCCTTGTTGGCCATTATCTTTTCCATTCCCTGCTTCATGGCCCTCCTATGGCCCACTCTTTTTTCCAGCTGCTGAGCTATCCACTGGGCAGACAAAGAAGCGGAAGTCCAGGGATTCTTTACTTCTCTTATTTCTATTCTCAATTCCCTCTTGCCGTCTTTGGGTAAGGGAAGGATTTTCTCCAATGATTTTTTAAGCTCTTCTGCTCCCTTTCCTCCCCTTCCTATAATCAATCCGGGGCGGGAAGTGTCGATGATGACGGTTACTTTGCCAGCGAACCTTTCTATCTCAACCTTCTCCAGTCCGCTGTCTCTAAGCTTCTTTTCCAAAAACTGCCTTATTCTAAAATCCTCTTCCAGATATTCCGGCAGCTTCTTTTTGTTAAACCATCTGGAGTCCCAGTCTCCCGCTCTTCTCAGTCTATATGCTTTTGGATGGACTTTATGAGACATAATTTAAACTGTTTTTCTTCTAAAAACTTTTTTTAATCCCTGCTGGGGCTTGCTTCTTGCCGATTCGGAGCTGGGCCTGAATTTGGGCTTTTCTGTTCTGGTCTTTACTTCAGCCTTCTTTGCAGTTTCCTTGCTAGCAGCCGGTTTTGCGGCCTTGGCTTTTTTCGAACCCTTAATTTCTTCCAAAACTATGCTTATATGGGAAGTTTTCTTTTGGATTTCAGCGGCCTGGCCCCTTGCTCTCGCTCTCCATCTTTTCAGTTTCGGACCTTCGTTGACTTCTATTTTGGAGATATAAAGGCTGGTGGCTTCCAGCTGGTAAGCGCTTTTGGCATTTGCCAAAGCCGAACTTAAGAGTTTTAAAACGGGCCTGGCCGACCCCTTTGCGGTGAAATTCAAAATATTCTGGGCATCAACGGCCTTTTTTCCTCTTATTAAATCTGCTACTAATCTGGCTTTTCTGGGCGCTATCCTTAAATATCTTAGTGTTGCTGAAACTTTCATGATTATTTTGATTCAGGCGCCGGAGCGGCCACTTTTTCAGCCGCCTTGGCCTCTATTTCTCTTTGCATTTTTCCTCCGTGCCTTCCGAACCTGGTGGTAGGAGCGAATTCTCCCAGCCTGTGGCCTACCATGTCTTCGGTGACAAAAACGGGAACATGCTCCTTGCCGTTGTGCACCCCGAAGGTAAAACCGACCATTTCAGGAGTGATCGTGCAAGCCCGGCACCATGTTTTTATGATGGCTTTATCGCCGGGCTTCTTGTCTTTCAGCTTCTTTAACAGCTTATCTGAAGTATATGGACCTTTTTTAAGACTTCTTGCCATATTAATTTAAGATTATATATCCGTACATTAGCGAATCAAGGTTCTCGCGAAGCGAGGTTCTTAGTCCAAGATTATATAATCATACATTAGCGGACCAAGGTTCTCGCGAAGCGAGGTTCTTATTTCTTTTTCTTTTTTCTTCTTTGAACTATGAATTTATTCGTCCAATTTCTCTTTCTGGTTTTTACTCCCTTAGCTATCTTTCCCCAGGGAGTCTTGGGATGGGGCATTCCTATGGGAGCTCTTCCCTCTCCTCCTCCGTGAGGATGGTCGGGAGGAATCATCGCAGAACCCCTGACTGTCGGCCTGACCCCCATATGTCTCTTTCTTCCGGCTTTACCAATTTTTCTGTATCTCAACTCCGGCCTTGAAACCGCTCCGATGGTGGCAAAGCACTCCTGCAAAACCTTTCTTACTTCGGTGGAAGGCATCTGAACATGAACGTATTTGCCCTCGTGCGATAAAATTTGGGCCGAAGTTCCGGCTCCCTTAACCATCTTACCTCCCCGTCCCGGCTCCAATTCAATATTGAAAATAGGCGTTCCCGAAGGAATATTTTTAAGCTTCATTCTGTTCCCCGTATTTAATTCCGCCTTTTCGGAACAAATTACCTCCTGGCCGACTTCGATTTGCTGGGGAGCCAACCGGTATTTTTTATCTCCGTCCGCATATTCAACCAGCATTATAAATGAAGTCCTGTTGGGGTCGTATTCCAAAGAAATTACCTTTCCTTTAATATCAATCTTTCCCTCTCCGAAATCCACTATTCTATAGAGCCTCTTGGCTCCGCCCCCTTGGTGGCGCATGGTAATCCTTCCTGTGCCGGCTCTTCCGCCTCTTTTCTTAAACGACAAGAGCAGCCTCTTTTCGGGCTTCTTCTTCGTCAGCATCTTGAAGTTTTCTTTTGTGGCGGTGTTCTTTAACATTTTAGTCTAAGATAATATAATTC
>JAQUTZ010000005.1:9128-19418 GCA_028694095.1 Minisyncoccota bacterium
CCGGCTCTTCCGCCTCTTTTCTTAAACGACAAGAGCAGCCTCTTTTCGGGCTTCTTCTTCGTCAGCATCTTGAAGTTTTCTTTTGTGGCGGTGTTCTTTAACATTTTAGTCTAAGATAATATAATTCTACATTAGCGGACCAAGGTTCTCGCGAAGCGAGGTTCTTATCTGGGCAAAATCTCTATTTTTTGTCCTTCCTTAATCTTTACGATAGCTTTTTTATAGCCTTCCTGCCAGCCCTCCACTCTTCCCAGCCTTCTTTTTTTTCTGGGAATGTTGATTATTCTAACAGCTTCAACGTCCACTCCGTAAGCGCCTTCAATGGTCTTTTTTATCTCCGTCTTATTGGCATCCGGAAAAACCTTAAAAACGTATTGATTCTTCTCCAGCAAGTCGGTGGCTTTCTCGGTAACCTGAGGGGCTCTGAGCACCCTGTAGCTAGATACCGAAGCCTTTTTGGGTTTTAAGGGAACTGCAACCGGCTTCTTCACCTCTTTTTTAACAGGCTTCTTTTCTGCTTTCGGCTTGGCTTTCTTCTGCGGCTTTTCCGGTTCTTTTTTCTTAAATACGTTAAAAATGGCCATATTATGCTTCCTTTAAAAATGTTTCTTTAATAACCTTCAGGGACTCTTTCGGCATAATTAGAAACTTGGAATTAAGAAGGTCTAAAATATTTAAATCCTTGGCCTGAATGGTCTTTACCCCGGAAATATTTCTGGAGGCTAAAAGTATCTTTTCATCCATGGACGGCAAAGCAATCAAGCAGCTGGATTTTTTTACCGGCAGCTTGGCCATCAGCTTAGCCATAGGCTTGGTTTTGGCCTCTTCCAGCTTCAGTCCTTCCAGCACTAAAACTAAATTGTTTTTGGCTTTGGCGCTGAGAACCATGAAAAGGGCCTTTCTTCTCATTTGCTTGTTTATCTTCTGCTTGTAGTTCTTGTCCTTGGTCGGACCGAAGGTAACTCCTCCCCCTATCCATATGGGAGAACGGCTGGAGCCGTGCCTGGCTCTTCCCGTACCTTTCTGCCTCCAGGGTTTCTTGCCTCCGCCGCGGACGTCTCCCCTGTCTTTGGAGTGGGCGGTGGCTTGCCTGCGGTTGGCGGTCTGGGAAAGAACAACCTGGTGGACCAGATCGGGATTAATTTCCACCTCGAAAATTTCCTTGGGCAGCAAGGCTTGCTTTATCTCCTTTCCGGTTTGATCGTAAACAGAAACCTTCATAATTATGCTTTAATTTCCAGTAAAGTTCCCCTTCTGCCGGGAACCGCTCCTTTTACTGCTATCAAATTATTATCTTTATCCACTTTCACCACCTTAAGATTCTTGACTGTGATCTTTTCAGAACCCATGCGTCCGGGCATCTTTTTTCCCTTAAAAACCCTTTGGGGGCCGGTGAATCCCACTGAACCCAAAGTTCTGTGCTCGTGCTTGACTCCATGGGTGGCGTTCCTTCCCGAAAAATTCCAGAGCTTAACTGCTCCCTGAAATCCTTTTCCCTTGGAAATCCCGGAAACCTTAACCTTTTCGCCTTCTTCAAAAATGGAAACGTCTATTTGGTCTCCGACATTGTACTCCCCGTTCTTGAATTCTTTCTGAAAACGGTAGGGCTTTTTCTTCATGGATTTGCCGACTTTCTTTTCTTTCTCCATCTTCTTGAATCCAATCTGCAAAGCGCTATACCCGTCTTTTTCCTCTGTTTTAGCCTGAAGAACTTCACAAGGTCCCGCTTCAATCAAAGTAACCGGTACTCTTTTGCCGGTTTGATCAAATATCTGACTCATCTTTAATTTTGAACCTAAAATGAATTTCATTTTATCAATAAAAGACGGGGCACTAACCCCGTATTAATTGGTTAGTACTTATACTATCTTTCTGTCATGAGACGTACTTGATAGACAGTATACTACACATAATAAGAGTATACACGAACTATAAATCTGTGTCAATACGGTTTCCTCCAATAAAGACAACTGCGGCTTAAGACGCAAAATAAGAGGCATTGAGTTACCATGCCAAATAAAAATACATATATTCTATTGCGCCTGTTTTTGTTCGATCACCTCCCGCAACAGACCCTCGACGATCTTTAAGCTTTTTTCATCTATTACTGAAATAGCCAGAACCCGTTTCCCCGCCCCCTTGAGAACGGCTACCTTCTTTTCGACATCTTCATTAGGCAGTAGATCGATTTTGGTCAAAAAAACATATTCCGGCTTTAATAAAAACTTCTTATTATAAGTCCCAAGCTCCTTTCTGATAATATTGTAATCTGCTAACGGATCCTCGGATTCAGAAGAAATAAGATGGAAGATAATCCTCGTTCTTTCAATATGCCTCAGGAATTTAATTCCCAACCCCCTACCCAGGGAAGCTCCCTCGATGAGTCCAGGTATGTCAGCTAAAATAAGATCGTAATAAACTCCCAGATTTGGATTTAGAGTCGTAAACGGATAATTGGCTACCTTGCTCTTGGCTTTAGTCAGTTCGTTCAATAAGCTGGACTTGCCAACATTCGGCAAACCAACAAACCCGATATCAGCTATCATCTTCAATTCCAACCTTAGCTCGTATTCCCTCCCTAAAGATCCTTCCCCGAACTCCTTGGGGGTCGTATTGGAAGAAGACCTGAACTTGAAATTACCCCGCCCTCCCTTGCCTCCCTCAGCTACCAAAAGGCGCTGGCCTATAGAAAGAATCTCTGAATCTTGCTTTGTAGATAAATTATGGATGACCGTGCCTACAGGTACGCTCAAAACAAGATCTTTGCCATCATGGCCGTCATTGAATCCTCCCCTTCCGTCTTTCCCGTTTTCAGCCGAAAGTTCCTTTTTATAGCGAAATTGGTTCAAAGCGCTTAAATCGGAGACTCCTTCAAAATAAACATTGCCTCCTCGACCACCATCGCCGCCAGTTGGCCCGAGAGTCATTTTAATCTTACTGAAAGTCGCGGCTCCCTTGCCGCCGCTACCCGATTTAACTTTAATTTTGACGTCATCAATTAACATGTTGTTTAATCGTATACTGCATTATAAAGTAACCTTATACTAACACGTAAACTACGGGAGCTGAAACCACCGGATTCCCATTGTCTATGCTGTAAAACAGAAAAGCCGCCAAAAGGGCGGCTTTCCGTTATCCGATTTTACAGAATGGGTTATTAAATGCGGTTTACTTCCATCTCCGTGCAGGGTGTGAGACATTCGTGCGGCGATAGATTGCAATTATCGCACAACTTCTCTTTCTCTTCCATTTCTATTTCTTCTCTTGATTTACCATGAGGGATTATTATACGAACCGCTCCTTTTGACATATGCTCCTCCTTTCACTTCAGAGTGCTTTATAGAATATTAACAAATAACAATATTTGATCAAACACCAATATATTAATTTAACGTATTTCAGACCCGGGAGGAACCTCCTTGTCTGTAGTCAAAATTACAGGCTTACCTTCAATACTGGCAGCCAATAACATACCCTGGCTTTCAAGCCCCATCATGGTCCTGGGTTCTAAATTAGCTACTACAATAATTTCCCGGTTTACCAGGCTTTCTGGCTCATACTCCTTACCTATCCCAGCCAGTATTTGCCTTTGCTCCTCGCCTAAATCCACTTCAAGCCTTAAAAGTTTGTCGGAACCCTCTACCCTTTCGGCTTTTAGAATTTTAGCCACTCTTAAATCAACTTTTTTGAATTCGTCAAAATTAATGTTTTCCATATAAAATAATCTTATCAAAAAACAACTATAGAGTATATAGTTGTTTTTTAAAGAGATATTCCTAAAAAATTACTTATTGATAACCAAGTCCCTGTACGGCAGATCAACTATATCACTCTCACCCATATCCAGCTTATTTAGCAGGGACATGTTCTCTTTTAGGGCTTCGTCGCGGTTTTCCTTGTTAGTTATGGTCTCAACCTCCAAAAACCATCCAACACCTTCTATTTTATCCATACATACAGACTGACTCCCAAGTGTAAATTTTTCGCGGTCCTTTATAACCTCTGCGACTTTCTTAAAATCTATGAACTGAAGCAAGGATTCTAAGTCGCTTCTCTTAGAACAGATAGAAACATTAAGTTCGGGCTTCCAGAACTGGCCCTTCTTTTTCATGGCGTCGTTAGTCGGGCCCTTATAGGTTAACTCTGTAAGGCCATCTTTTTCCCGGATCCTCAAGCACTCCTTAGTTTCTATAAAGTCCCTGTGGGGGGCGGTAAAATATATATCAGTTTCCTTCACTTTTTCATTTAAAACAGCTCCCATGCTTAATAACTTTTCTTTGATATCTTTAACCTTAGACTCCTCCACCTTAACTTTTACTTCAACTTCTTCTTTTTTAGCCATATTTAATAATGAAGCGTAAAAATATTCCCCTTTAATAGTATTAATAATTCCTGTTTCAATTGTAGCATTCTGAGCATTTCTTTGCACTATTTCCTTGAACTTGGAAAATCTGAGAGGATTACCCCCCTGATCCCCGAGAAAGTGCACGTAATACCAGTGCCAAATCCTGCTTAAAGTTCCGGATTCTTCGGGATCTTCAAAATCAACAATTATCAACTGCCTGGATATATTCAGCAGTTTCGCTATAATCCCTGCCTGCTCATCGGCGGGAACATGATGTAATGTATTTTTAAATACAACCAGATCAAATTTTTCCTTGAGGGGTAGCTCAAGTACATTATGATTGGTAAATAGTATATTCGAGGCCCTTCGCTTAGCAGACATCATCAAGACCGTTTTCCATGATATGTCGTTTGCAATGCAAGTTTTTGGATTATATATTTTTTCCAGTTGGAAGATAAAATCATCATCTCCGCAAGAAACATCTAATATGCTTTCTGGCGATCCCGAAATAATAGACAATATCTTACGCCTTATCTTTCTTGAGGCAAGCCTTCCTATTTTCTTTACAAAAAACCGATGTAAATAATATGGGATAAAAAACTTCTTAACGATCTCTATCTCTTCACAGGGAACACTAAATGTTTTTTTATTGATTATTTCACTAGCTACCTCTAATACCTTGGTATTCTGGTAAGCCATGACTTTAGGTATTTTGCTGGTATATATAGTCTTTATATTTTTTGGCTGAGGATTTATATTACCTCTGACCTGAGCAATAAAGGTTATACCCTTATGAGAGATCGTCTTATCACCACACTTAAAGATATTATTAATTAATAAAATAGGCTGAAGTTCATCAACAGCTAACCCAGTTTCATTTAATACAATTCTATTTATGCTGTCTTCAATATTCTCGCCTTTTTCTATATATCCTCCGACCAACTCCCACCCTATATATTTATTCAAATCCCTGATCAAAAGAAATTCCTTATCCTCATTATAAATACATACAATAGCAAATTTGTAATCTTCCCTGCAAAGCCTAAAAAAATCAAGATTAACTTGTTCTTTGTGAGTTATCTCGGGCAACTTATAAACTGTTTTGTATACGTTTAATATATCTTTGTTGTTTTTCATAATGTTTAAAATAAAACGGGGTAGGAGGAACACGCCCCCTACCCCTTTAGTAGATCAACGACTTTTCCTGCCGTTATTTCCGGACCGTCGCAAGAATTGTCTATTTCTATCACGGAATGTTCTCTGTATTTGGACAGAAATAAACTCTCCACTCCTGATTTCCTTTCCTGGATATCATTATAACTCATCCCCCTGTCGCGCAAGCGCTGCAGTCGGATTTCGTCATCACAAACCACAAGGAAAGTATAATCGGGCTGGATAAGTATCTCGGTAAATGGTTCCGAAATGCCATCCATGCCCACGCCGATCGCCTGATGGTAACAAAGTGTTGTTAAAAAATACCTGTCACATACCACACTTTTTTGTTTTAGGATTTCCGAAATTTCACTTGAGGCCTGTGCAACCGCAGCAAGATAAAAAAGAAATCTTGCCTGCAGACAAACTTTCACATCTATAGCGTCGCGGATGGAATCGAACGGAGCAGCCGGAGTTTTGTAAAACTCGGCGCCCAGCGATTTCGCAACCAGTTCGGCTATGGTAGTCTTGCCGCTACCGCTTAGGCCCTCAAAAACCAGAAAGAAATTACCATCCTTTATCTTCATTCTTTTACCTCCAATCTTTCTATCTTTACTTTGAAATTCCTGTCTCTCACGGAATATTCTCTCTCCTCTCCAGGCATAGCTCCCATGATAGCTTTTGCCAACGGACTGGCATACGATATAATACCGTTATTGGGATCAATCATTTCCGGATCAACTATTTGATAACGCTTTTCGGTCTTCTCACCATTAACGGTGATATAGACTATAGATCCTATTCCAACAGCATTCTCAGTACCACCTTCGCTTTTCTCATCGATAATTACAGCGTTATTGAATTTTCTGCGGAGTTCGAATATGGTTCTGCGAAGTCCCCTTTCTTCCATTTCCAGTTGGTCGAAAGCTGGATTATCATGCCAGTCATCGCCCTGTTTGGCCGCATCCTGTTTCTGCAAGAGAAGCTCTGAAAGTTTCTTTTCTTCATCTTTAATGCGTACCTCTAATGCGTGATAGCCTACCTCGGTAACCCTATATTTTTCCATCAAAACTCATCTCCTTTTCCATAATTTAATGTGCTGTTAATGCCTTATACTAACATAATAAATTAAAATGGCAAGCAAAAAGGCAGACTGATTCCGACCGCCCGTGTCATGATGCTTGAAAATAAGGACCTAACCCCCTTTTTTATATTTCGCCCTTACTTCTTTGGCCGTACGTCTATAGTTTTTGCTATAATCTTTGAATATTTGTAAATTACTTATTTTCCGCTTTATTTTACTAATCTGGATTTCATGCTTCCAAAGAATCCTCTCAGCATATTTTTCATCTTTAATTAAAAATATATAAGGAAGATTATCGTTTGCATCAACAACCCTGATTATCATTGCTGTTTTTCCACCTTTAACAACCTTATCAATAAACTTATGCCAACGCTCATCGGTATCTCCACTACTATCTTCACAAGTACACAAAGAAACCAGCTTAGCTACTTTAGAACCAAACTTATCTCGTATCTCTTCTATAGTGCAATTCGTGTCTTCAATTAAATCATGAAGTATACCGGCTGCCACCACCTCGCCTGGCTGACCATAATCCCTCAACTTGAATCCCACCCTAATGCTATGTAAGAGGGCCGGCTTCTTATTGGAACGCTTATCCTTAAAACATTCAGCGGCCATTATTATGGCTTTTTCTATTAATAGATCGTCTTTGAGTGGCTTTATATTCATTGTAATAGTTTATCTAATTTAACGCAGACCGTCTATGTTGTCGGACATAAAAAAACGGCCTAGGGTAATTATTCCGGGCCGATTATTAAAAACAGAAATTAATTGGAATCAGCTTTCTGGATTCCAACAGAAAACCGCCCGAGCGGGCGGTTTTCTTTTAGAGTCCAATCACATCTTTATCTCGATATCCACTCCGGCCGGCAAAGTAAGGTTCATCAGGGCGTCGATAATCCTCGGATTGGGATTCATTATGTCAATCAGCCTCTTGTGGGTCCTCATTTCGTACTGCTCTCTGGCGTCCTTATGAACGAAAGTGGATCGATTAACCGTATATTTTCTGGTTTCAGTAGGCAAAGGAACGGGGCCTGAAACTTCAGCCCCGTAACGCAAAGCGGTCTCAACGATCTGTCGAGCGCTGTTGTCGATCACTTTGTGATCATAAGCCCTAAGCTTAATCCTGAGCTTAGACTTAGTTCCCTCTGCCATTGCACCTTTTTTCTTCTGCGGCATCTTTGCCAGCTATATGCCTTACTTAATGATCTTAGTTACTACTCCCGCTCCGACGGTCTTTCCTCCCTCTCTGATAGCGAACCTTTGCTGTTCCTCCATGGCAACTGGAGCGAGTAATTTAACCTGGAAATTGACTGTATCTCCCGGCATAACCATCTCAGTTCCCTCGGGTAATGTAACGTCACCAGTGACGTCGGTAGTTCTAATATAGAACTGGGGCTTGTACCCGGTGAAAAACGGAGTGTGGCGTCCTCCTTCTTCTTTGGTCAGAATGTAAACCTCGGCGTCAAAATCCGTGTGAGGAGTAATTGAGCCGGGCTTGGCCAATACCTGGCCTCTTTCCACGTCTTCTTTCTTTAATCCTCGAAGCAGAATTCCCACGTTGTCGCCGGCTACACCCTCGTCAAGCAGCTTATTGAACATCTCGACGCTGACAGCTGTGGTCTTCTGGGTCGGCTTAATTCCTATTAATTCAACTTCGTCGTTGGGGTGGACTGATCCTCTTTCAATCCTTCCCGTAGCAACAGTTCCTCTTCCTTCAATGGTGAATACGTCTTCTACCGCCATCAGGAAAGGCTTGTCAGTCTCTCTGACGGGCTCGGGTATGTATTCATCCATGGCCTGAACCAAATCCAAAATTGGCTTGGCGGCTTCTTCGTCTGCTGATTTACATTCCAAAGCCTTTATAGCGGAACCTCTGATGACCGGAACTTCGTCTCCGGGGAATTTGTATTTCTTTAGAAGCTCTCTTACCTCTGATTCCACTAAATCAATAATTTCCGGGTCGTCGACAGCATCGCATTTGTTTAAAAATACGACTATCGAAGGCAACCCTACCTGGTAGGCCAAAAGGATGTGCTCCCTGGTCTGAGGCATGGGGCCGTCCGGAGCGGAAACTACCAATACTCCTCCGTCCATCTGGGCGGCACCGGTAATCATGTTCTTAATGTAGTCGGCGTGTCCCGGACAGTCGATGTGGGCGTAGTGCCTCTTCTCGGATTCGTACTCCAAGTGAGAAACGGATATCGTCAGCCCTCTGGCTTTTTCCTCGGGAGCCGAGTCAATCTGATCTACGTTCTTCTCTGAAACTTTGTATCCTTTCAGGTTTAACACGTGAAGGATAGCGGCGGTCAGAGTGGTCTTACCATGGTCGACGTGGCCGATGGTACCGACGTTAACGTGGGGTTTCCCCCTGACAAATTTTTCTTTTTCTGCCATGTTTTTTTTACTATTAATTATTAATTAGACTAATTGTTATTTTATTAAATTAAAAAAGTAAGTCAATCTTTTTTAATCATTTCAATGTTAATTTAGCAGGAATCAAGTAAAACGTCAAGCTACAGCGGCAAATCTTCTACCTTCAGCTCCTCATCTTTAAGCTCTTCGGGGACTACTTTCTTGTTTTTCTCCCCAGAATCATTCCCGCTCAAGCCTAATTTCCTCTTGTATTCCTCAAAACCGGTGACTACCATAACCGGCTCTCCGTTCTCCACAATAATGAATTTCCCTCCGTCCGCTTCAACTATTTTTTTAATCTCGTTCAGGTCCATAATTATCTTCTTTTTCCTTCTACAATCTCCTGGGCCACATTGGCGGGAACCTCTTCGTAATTGTCGAATTCCATGACGAAAGTTCCTCTTCCTTCAGTCATCGACCTTAACGACGTGGCATAACCGAACATCTCAGACAAAGGAACCTTGGCGTCTATTACCTTCATATTAAGCCTGTCTGAAGTTTCTTCTATTTTCCCTCTTCTGGCCGAAAGGTCTCCGATGGTGTCGCCAAAAAATTCTTCGGGAATAACAACTTCCAGTTTCATAATCGGCTCCAAGAGCACGGGCTTGGCTCTCTTTGAGGCCTCGTGAAAAGCCTGGGAGCCGGCTATTTTGAAAGCAATCTCCGAAGAATCTACTTCGTGATAAGAACCATCATAGAGAGCGGCCTGCATGTCTATCATGGGATATCCGGCAACGACTCCCCTGTCCATGGCTTCTTTAACTCCCTTTTCAACTGCAGGAATATATTCTTGAGGAATCACTCCTCCCTTGATTTCATTCAAAAATTCAAAGCCCTGTCCTCTTTCCTTGGGAGCGACTCTTAAATAAACATGTCCGTACTGTCCTCTTCCTCCGGACTGCTTAACGTATTTGCTTTCAGCTTCGGCTTCCTGCTTAATGGTTTCCTTGTAAGCGACCTGAGGCCTGCCGACATTGGCTTCCACCTTGAATTCCCTCTTCATTCTGTCGACTAAAATATCCAAATGCAGCTCTCCCATGCCCGCTATCAAGGTTTCTCCGGTATCGGGATCGCTCTGTACCCTGAAGGTCGGATCTTCGTCAGCCAGCCTCCTTAAGGCTATTCCCATCTTTTCCTGGTCGGCTTTGGTCTTCGGTTCGATTCTGATTGAAATAACGGGCTCGGGGAAGGTAATTTGCTCGAGCACAATAGGATGGCTTTCATCGCAAAGAGTGTGCCCTGTGCTGGTGTTTTTTAATCCCACGGTTGCAGCTATATCGCCGGCGAAAAGCTC
>JAQUTZ010000005.1:19518-25461 GCA_028694095.1 Minisyncoccota bacterium
AAATGCATAGCTATGGCATTTGGGGTGAGCTTGTGTAAAATACTCTCCAAGCTCTTTTCGAAATTTGCTCCCATTCTGTCTAATTTATTAATAAAGCAGATTCTGGAAACCTTGTACTTGTCAGCCTGCCTCCAAACGGTTTCAGACTGGGGCTCGACTCCCGCAACTCCGTCAAAAACGACCACTGCTCCGTCCAGCACCCTTAAAGATCTCTGGACCTCGGCGGTAAAATCGATGTGTCCGGGGGTATCGATAATATTGATTCTGTATTCGTTTTCTTTTGTTTTTTCCTTTCCGATAGGAGTCCAAAAACAAGTGGTGGCTGCGGAAGTGACGGTAATTCCCCTTTCTCTTTCTTGTTCCATCCAGTCCATAATTGCAGCTCCTTCGTGGACTTCCCCTATTTTATGTGAAATTCCGGTGTAAAATAAAACACGCTCCGAAACGGTTGTTTTTCCTGCGTCGATATGGGCAATAATCCCAATATCCCTTACTCTTTCTATAGGATAAGCTCTAGGCATAGTGTTTTTTTACCACGAGAAATGGGCGAAGGCTCTGTTGGCTTCGGCCATTTTATGAGTATTTTCTTTTTTTCTAACGGCAGCGCCTTCGTTTTTTGCTGAAGCCATAAGCTCGTCAGCCAGTTTTTGCGCCATAGCCCTTCCCTTTCCCGATCTGGCAGCTTCGATTATCCAGCGGAAAGCCAAAGCCTGTTTCCGGTCCCCCCTCACTTCCCTGGGAACCTGGTATGTAGCTCCTCCGACTCTCTTGGGCTTTATTTCCAAAAGAGGAGAAGCGTTCCTTATAGCCAGCTCAAAAACCTCCAAAGGCTCTTTCTTGGTTTTTTCCTTTATAATCTCAAAGGCGTCGTAGACTATTTTCCTGGCCGTAGACTTCTTCCCTCTTTCCATCACGTTGTTGATGAATTTGGCAACCCTGACGCTCTGGTATATCGGGTCTGGGGCCGGAATTCTTTTTTCAGCTTTTTTACCTCTTGCCATAATTATTATTTAGCGGATTTCTTAGTTCCGTATTTTGATCTTTCCTGCTTCCTGCCTTCGACTCCAGCAGAGTCTAAAACTCCCCTGACTACGTGGTATCTGACTCCGGGA
This sequence comes from Minisyncoccota bacterium, assembly GCA_028694095.1. Lineage (GTDB taxonomy): Bacteria > Patescibacteriota > Minisyncoccia > Minisyncoccales > MHMH01 > JACOYH01. The sequence goes on from JAQUTZ010000005.1 coordinate 20,631, forward strand.
AGGTCTTTAACCCTGCCCCCCCTTATAACCACCACCGAGTGCTCCTGGAGATTATGCCCTTCGCCGGGAATGTAGGCTGTAACCTCCATGCCGTTAGTCAGCCTCACCCTGGCCACTTTTCTCAAGGCGGAGTTAGGCTTTTTGGGAGTAGTCGTAAAAACCTTCAAGCAGACTCCCCTCCTAAAAGGAGAGGTGTATTCAACGGGCCTGTTCTTTAAAACGTTAAAACCGAAAGTCAGGGCGGGTGAAGCGTCCTTCTTCTGGGTTTTCTTTCTTCCTTTTTTCACCAGTTGATTAATTGTCGGCATGTTTAAAAATTGAAGATAAAATAAAAAATGATTTCTCTTTGCAATCCGTTAAATCGAGGCTTCCCTCTCTTAATTCAGATTGTCATTTTATCATTCGATTGTAAGTTTAGCAAATTAGCCCAAACTGTCAATACTAGAAAAGAAAATTCTGCCCGGTGACAAGAGTAAAAAGCAAAGAGGCGCCTCGGAATATCCAGTTCAACCCAAGAAATATGAAAAATACAAGAATAAAAAGACTGTATTGCCGTAGAAACATTTTGAGCTTGTCGAACTGCGAAGGGAGAAGGGAAAATAAAATATGGGAGCCGTCGAGGGGAGGGATGGGAATTAAATTGAATATCCCCCAGGCGAAATTGTAAATAACGATAATCCCGAAAAGAAGCAATACCGGTTCTGGAAGGACGATAAAGCGAATCGCCAGGCCGAAAAGTACGGCTACCAAAAAATTCATAGCCGGTCCGGCCAGGGAAACCTTCAGCGCCCCCCACCTCTGATCCCTGAAATTAAAAGGATTAATAGGTACGGGCTTGGCCCAGCCGATTATAGGCCCCTGTCCGGCGGTAAGAAGAAGAAGAAGCGCGGGAAGAATAATCGTTCCGAAAGGATCAATATGTTTTATGGGATTCAAACTAAGCCTGCCGGCGTACTTGGCTGTCGGATCTCCCAACTGCAAAGCAACGCTTCCGTGGGCTATTTCGTGAAGCATTATGGAAAAAAATAAAACTATTAGCGAAAGTATTGCCAGCATACTGGTTCTATGATAACATGTCATCGTATGGCTAGACAATGCGCAATATGCGGAAAAACAGGCATGATGGTCAACAACCGCGTGAAACTTCGCGGTAAGTTCAATCCGACCATCAAAAGAAAACAGCAGCCCAATCTCCAATGGGTAAAATTGGATTCGGGCAAAAGGGTAAAAGCCTGCGCCAAATGTATTAAGGCGAGGAAAACCCAGTAGCGCCGGGGCGTCGTATACTGGTTATTATGCAGGGCTGGGGGTCCTGTGAACTGGGTTCGATTCCCAGCGCCCCGAAAGTATTCAAAAAGCCGACCCTATGGTCGGTTTTTTGATTCCCCGCCCCCTTCTAGAGAATTCTTCCGGAAAATTATATAAGTGGGTACCCTCACTGCAACGCTCCGAACGTATCGGCGGCGCGGCAAAATATCGGGCTCCCGTGAAGAACGTTTGTCCCAGAATCTGCTAGAAAAGAACTAGCGGGGTTATTTTATTATACCAAAAATCGAGTCAAGCAAAAAGGGACAACCTAAGTTGTCCCTTTGTCTTCTTTATGCTCTTGAGCGCTTTTATTTAGACTGCATTCGCAGCAGTAAACAGGCGTATAAAAATCGCAACTGCTAGCTTCCTTCTTATAAAAATCATTCAAGTCTCCTTCCCACATCCTAGCTTCCCTGGCTCTTCTGTTAACGTCGCAAACCGGGAAATGACAGCAACGAAGACAATGCTCTTCCATCTTTCCCTCCTTAAAATCTTGCGACTTTACCTTACTCTAGAATTCCGTCTAAATTAACGTCGTACAAAATGTGCTCCTGAACAAGCTTGTATTTCATCAGCTCTTCCGGCTTAAACCACAAATTTATTTCATCTTCGGCTTCTTTAACAGAACCCGAGGCGTGAACGAGGTTCCTGATCGACCGGTCGCTGGCGTCGGAAATCTGATACGAATCCAAAACGTAATCTCCCCTGATCGTTCCAACGTCCGAAGTCAAAGGTTCGGTGCCCCCGGTAATCTTTCTGACTATTTTTACGGCATTAGCTCCCTTCCAAACCATGGCTATCACCGGACTGGAAGACATATATTTCTTCAGCTTCTCCAGGGTCATGCCCGACATTTCCATGGGATCTTCTGTTGGGGGATTTTCCCCTTTTTCCTTATAGGCCTGGATGGTTTTTTCTCCGTTCTTCATTCTCCACTCCGGGTCCAAGGTATAATGCTTTTCCACGAAATCCGAGGTGGGAACAAGCATCTTTAATCCGATCAGCTTTAATCCTATCCTTTCGTACCTTTGGACTATTTCCCCTATCAAGGATCTTTGAATGCCGTCCGGCTTAATAAGAACCAGTGTTTTTTCTATTTTTGATTCGTCCATAAAATTTAATTGATATTAATACAATCACTTTATATCCCATTTCTGGAAAATTAGCAACTGCCGAAATTCCGTATTGACATCCGCTCCCCGGCGATGATAGCTTGATTTAGACAGCACATTAATAATCGAGGAGGAAAAAATGAAAATATTCCTAATATCGCCGGTAAGAAACGTTTCCTCAAAAGAAAGGGAGGAAATCAGGGCCTATGTCGCCCGCCTTGAAGGCCGGGGCCACAAGGTCCACTGGCCCGAAAGGGACACCGACCAGCAGGACAAAATAGGACTCCGGATTATAACTGACAACAAGAACGCCCTTGCTGCAGCCGACGAAATCCACATATGGTGGCAATGGGAAGAAAAGGAATGGTGGCAGAAGCTCTTCTGGTGGATAAAAGAGAAAAAGTCCACGGGGTCGCTTTTCGACTTCGGAATGGCTTTTGCACTCGGGAAAAGAATACTGCTGGCCAATTACCAATCGGTGAACGCCACCCCCCAAAAAAGCTTTAACAACGTACTGCTGAAGCTGCATAAAAAAGCTTAGTCTTGCGAACGAAGGTATTGAAAGGAGGAGAAAATGAAAGGGTACGATCCCGTTAAAAGAGCGCTGAAGCTGAGAGAAACGATGATTACTCCGGACGGAAAGGTCCTCTTGGCCGGATTCGCGGGAACCGAACAGGCCAAAGACATGACCGCCCATACCAGAATTGCCGACGATTTTTTCCGGGCCAAGGTCTACACTAAAGCCGGGGAAAGAACTATTAACCCCTTCAAAAGAGAGCCGGCCTCGATAGCCGCTCAAAAACTGACCTTTTCCGATGCACAGAAAAACATATTGGTTAAAAGAAAAGAGTGCAATGCCGCTTTCCTGGGCCAGATAAACGGCTGCAACCTCAATTGCTGGCAATGCTACGTGGATAAGGCCAATAAGTCCGGCAATCCCAAATACGGCAGATATTTTTCTGCCGAGGAATATCTGATAAATTTCCTGGTCTGGTCGAAAAGAACCCAAAACTCCCAGAATCCCGAAGAAAAGCTGAACGTACTGAGAATTTCCGGCGGAGAAGTTTTTATCGTCCCGGAATTCATTTTCCAGATGATAGAAGCCGTGGAAAAATTCGGCCTGCAGGACTACATTTACATCTGGGTCGATTGCAACTTAGCCACCGGCGACTTCTACTGGAAATTCCTCACTGAAGAGCAAAGAAAGAAGATAAGCGGATACAAGAACATCGGCTTCTGCGTCTGCTATAAGGGAATGGACGAGGACAACCTTTTCGAGATAACCGGCGCCAACCCCAACTATTTCATGTCGCAATTCATACTGCACCGCGGCCTGATTTACGAAGGACTGGACGTATATTCCTACTTCTATCCCCTGACGGCCGATACCAACGGACTATACGAAAGGCTGGCAGGCTTCATGGAACTCCTCGTTGATAACGTCGACTCTTACGCCCCGCTGCGGCTGGCAATGCCGGAAACCAAGGTTTACGGACCCACCCAAAAGAACCTCACTCCCGGCAGACGAAAAGCCCTGGAAAACCAATGGGAGGCGATGCGACTCTGGCAGGAAGAGCTTCTCGGCCAGTATTCGCTTAAAGAGCTCTCGATGCTCCCGCACGAATTCCCGGCAAGGACGCTGATATGAACATAAGCAGGCTGAAAAAAGCATTAGCTAAATCCTGGTCGAGAGAAACGAGCGCCGACCCCGATAAATGGAGCGGCAAAAACCCGGCCTGGGGCCAGTGCGCAGTTACCGCCCTGGTGGTTCAGGACTATTTCGGCGGCGAACTGCTTAGAACGGCAGTGGAAACAAACGGAGAAAAAATATCCCACTACTGGAACAAACTGCCTAACGGCAAGGAGGCTGACCTTACAAGAGGCCAGTTTGCCGAAGAAACAACGGTTCCCGAGGGAGAACCGCGAACAAGAGAATACGTATTGTCTTATCCTGCAACGGCAAGAAGATACGAAATTCTCAAAAAGACGGTAAGAGAAAAAATTTAACAATAAAGCGGTGATTCGTCACCGCTTTTTTCTTATTCTAACACGCGGATTGCCGCACCATCAGCAATCAATTTTATATCCCCGAGCAAGTCGGTTCTCATAATTATTGTTTCCCTGAGAGCATCAAGGGTTGCTTCGTGGGGATGCCCGTAAGGATTGTCTTTGCCGCAAGAAATAACGGCCATATCCGGAGAGACCGAATCAATGAACTCCTCACCAGAAGAAGTCTTGCTTCCGTGATGGGCCACCTTCAAAACACTAGAATCTAATTCAACGCCCTCTTTCAGCAGCGCCCTTTCGGCTGACTGGTAAATATCTCCTGTAAACAAAAAACTTGTTTCTCCGAAAACCAGTCTGGAGACCACCGAAGTGTTATTGGTATTGCTCGCCTCACCGCCCTCCAG
>JAQUTZ010000034.1 GCA_028694095.1 Minisyncoccota bacterium
TGGGTTCTTTTACGCCGGCCTTGGCTTTTATTATCGGTTATGCCGGAGGAGACTTTATTGAAAACATTTACAAGATAATCATTAAAAAGTCTTCATTCTATGAGTCTCTTTAGACAAATTTCAGGATGGGTTCTTCTTTTGGGGGGAGCGTTGATTATAGTTTACGGACTTTATACTTCCTTCAACATCTTCACCGGCGAGACCGAAGCTCCCGAGCTTTTTTCGTCGGAGAAGGGAAGCGTTGTTTCTTCTCAAGAGGCAGGGGGTATTGAGGGGCAGCTGCAGCAGATGATTCAAGAACAGCTGGAGGGCTTTCTTCCCTCAGCTTCCATTTTCGGTTTGCTTAATTTAGTGGCTTGGTCTATTTTCGCCGGAATCCTTATTTTCGGCGGAGCTCAGATTTCAAGCTTGGGAATAAAATTAATTAAATAAGAACCTCGCCTAACGGAGAGAACCTTGGTTCGTTAAGGAATAATTATTTAATCTTAAACTAAAAACATGGCAAAAAAACATTCTTTAGTCAGGACTATCTATCTTTATCTTTTTACTATCATAGGCCTTTCTTTGGTGGTTATAGGCACGGTGAGGTTCTTGGATATGGGGCTGAAAGCGTTTGTTTTTACCGGAGCCGACGAACCGGAAAGAATCCAGCAGAGATACTATCAGGGATATTTGCCTTCCGCCGTTGAAAAAATAGCCACTCCCGAAGATGTGGACGGAGTAGAGGGATTAACCGATGACGAAAAAGAATCTCTTAAGAACTTTATTAAAAATTACGAAGAATGGAGGGAGGAAGGAGCGAAAATAGATTACGTGTCTTCCAGGAGGCAGCGGGACGCTTCCATAAACCTTTCACTGCTTTTGGTGGGGCTGCCTTTGTATCTTTACCACTGGAGGATAATAAGAAGAGAAACTAAAGGCGACGAATAACCATTATGGAGCTTCTTCTTTGGATAGCAGTTTTTGCAGTCGCCATAGCCTTTTTAGTCAAAGGAGCGGACTGGTTTGTTGAAAGTTCCGAAGTTTTCGGATTGGCGATGGGCCTTTCTCCTTTTATAGTCGGAGTTACGATAGTGGCGATAGGCACGTCTTTTCCCGAGCTTCTGACTTCCATTTTTGCCATCCTTAACGATGCTTCCGAGATAGTCGTAGCGAATGCGGTCGGTTCCAATATCTCAAACATTCTTCTTATCCTCGGGATTTCCGCCATAGTTGCCGGCCGGCTGGTGATAACCAGGAGTCTTATCGACATCGACCTGCCGATATTTTTCGTAGTTTCGATATTGTTTTTGGGAGTAGCCATGGACGGACTGGTAACCTGGCAGGAAGCAATAATCCTTTTGCTGGCCTTTGTCGTATATTTTGTTTATTCCGCTACCCAGCGGCAGGGGAAAGAAGAATCGAAGGAGGTTTCCATACTGCCGACGAGAGACATGCGCCGTCATCAGATGAAAGAAATGAAGGATTTAGAGAAAAAACCCCGGCTTAACTGGAAGGTTTTCTTTTTCTTTATTCTGGGCATCGTCGGATTATATATCGGCTCCAAATACGTTATTGAATCAACCCTTAAAATTTCCGAGATAGCCAATATCGCCCCGGCGATAGTGGCGATAACCGCCATAGCCATAGGAACCTCTCTTCCCGAGCTGATAGTTTCCGTCCAGGCGGCAAGAAAGGGAAAGCACGAAATTGCCATCGGAAACGTTTTCGGCTCCAATATTTTCAATATGCTGCTGGTAGTGGGAGTCCCCGCGCTGGTAACCGACCTAACCGTGGAGTACAACACCTTGACCTTGGGAATTCCTGTTTTGATTTTCACCAGCATGTTTTTTGTGATTTCCGGAATATCCCAAAGGATTCACAAATGGGAGGGAGCGATGTATCTGGTGGCTTACGCGTTCTTCATCGGAAAACTATTCAAGATATTTTAAATGTTTAATTTTTTAAAAGGGCTTTCCGTTTTTTCCGGAACGATTATAGGGGTGGGAATTTTCGGGCTTCCTTACGTTGCCTCAAAGGCGGGATTTTCGGTGGTGTTGGCTTATTTTCTCTTTTTGACCGTAATAGCCGTAGTTATTCATTTGATGTATGCCGAGGTTTCTTTGGGTATGGGGAAAATTCACCAGTTCCCCGGAGCTGTGGGGATGTATTTGGGCCCTCGCTGGAAAAAGTTTACTTTTATAACAACCAGCTTCGGGCTGATAGGAGCCCTTTTGGCTTATTTGATAGTGGGCGGGAATTTTCTTTATTCGTTTTTTTCTCCGTCCTTCGGCGGGGGAATTTTGCTTTATACTCTCCTGTTTTTTGCTGCAGGAGCCTTTTTTATTTTCAGGGGAGTCAAAAGCATTTCCCTTATAGAGCTATTTCTTCTTTTGGTTTTCTTCGTAATTCTCGGGGCGTTTTTTGCAAAATCGATGCCTCATATAAACATCGATTACTTGAAGGGAGCGGATTTGAGCTTTTTTATTCTTCCTTACGGAGTGATACTTTTCGCTTTATGGGGAAGCAATATTATTCCGGAAGTAAAAGACATTGTTAAGGGCAGCAGGAAAATGCTGCGGCGGGTGGCGATTTCGGGAACTTTGCTGGCCTCCGTTACTTATCTGTTTTTCATTTACGTTATCTTGGGGGTTTCCGGGCCCGACACTTCCAAGGAGGCCATTTCCGGGTTGGTTCAGGCCCTGGATAACGGAATAATCAGATTCGGCTTTATTTTCGGAGTGATAACCTGTTTTACCTCTTTTATAACCCTGGGGCTGTCTCTGAAAAACATTTTGCACTGCGACTTCGGAGTAAACAGAAAGCTTTCATGGCTGATAACCTGCTCTCTGCCGCTTCTGCTTTTCTTTGCCGGAGCCAGGGAATTTATTGAAGTTATCGGTCTGACGGGAGCCGTGGCCGTGGGCATAATGGGGATAATAATAGTCTTTCTTTACAAAGAATTTATCTTAAGGAAATTCAACCGAAAAATCAGCCGGTTTGCCTATCTCTTGCCGGCCGTTTTCGTTTTGGGTGTGGCTCTCGAGATATTCTCTTTTTTTGCTGAAAATATTTCTTAATCCGGATTATGCTGGTTGCCGACTTACATCTGCACTCTAAATATTCCCGAGCTACCTCCAAGGATATGGACTTGGAGAGCTTGGAGAAGTGGGCCGGAATAAAAGGGATAAACGTTCTGGGAACGGCGGATTTTACCCATCCTTTATGGCTTGAGGGTTTAAAGAATAAACTGGAGCCGGCCGAGGAAGGGCTTTTTAAAATCAAAAACGGTTCCGTCCGCTTTCTTTTGTCTACGGAAATAAGCTGCATTTACAGCAAGGGGGGCAAGGTAAGGAAAATTCATATTATCGTGCTGGCCCCTTCTTTTGAGGCGGTTGGGAAAATAAACGCCAAATTAGACAAGATAGGCAATCTTAAGGCCGACGGCAGGCCCATCCTGGGACTGGACGCCCTGGAGCTGGCTAAGATATGCTGGGATGCCTCTAAAGACTGCCTGGTTATTCCGGCTCACGCCTGGACTCCGTGGTTTGGCATATTCGGCTCCAAGTCCGGTTTTGATTCAATGGAGGAATGTTTCGGCGATTATTCAAAATATATTTATTCCATAGAAACAGGACTGTCGTCGGATCCGGCCATGAACTGGCGGCTTTCGTCTTTGGATAACATAACTTTAATTTCCAATTCCGATTCCCATTCTCCCTCGAAAATAGGCAGGGAGGCCAATGTTTTGAACGTCGGCGTCAACTATTCTGAAATTACCGGAGCCATAAAAGAAGGAAGCCCTGATAAATTTCTTTACACCGTGGAGTTTTTTCCGGAAGAAGGCAAATATCATTATGACGGCCACCGCGCCTGCGAGGTCAGCCTTTCTCCCCAAGAATCCAAAAAATACAACAATATCTGCCCTGTTTGCGGCAGACCCCTAACCATAGGGGTGATGAACAGAGTGGAAGAGCTGGCCGACAGGCCCGAAGGATTCAAGCCGGAAGGAGCAGTTCCATATAAAAGCCTGGTCCCCTTGAAAGAGATTATTGCAGAGACTCTCGGGGTCGGAGCCGGCAGCCTTAAGGTTGGAAAAGCCTACGACAGCTTAATTAAAAATATCGGCAGCGAATTTGAAATACTGCTGTCGGCTGATAAAAAAGATTTAGCCGGAACCGCCGGGCCGGAAATCGCCGAAGGGGTGGTTCGCGTGAGGGAGGGAAAAGTTCAAGTGGAGCCCGGCTACGACGGCGTCTACGGAAAAGTGAAGATATTTTCTCAAAACGAGGAGAGGGGTAAAATAAGGCAAAAGACTTTGTTTTAAATATATGATTGAAGAATATAAGCTCGGCCTTATTACAATCGACGGAGAAGATTACGACTACGACGTGCAGGTCCGCTGGGACGACGAGGTTTCCGAATGGCAGAGAGACGAAGACTATAAAATAAAACTGCAGGACGTTTTGCCGGCTTTAGAGCAAAACCCCGAAGTCATAGTAATCGGCAACGGCGAGGCGGGCATGTGCGAAGTGGAAGGAGAAGCCAAGAGAGCCATAGAGGAGAGGGGAATCAAGCTTATTATCGACAAGACCGAGCAGGCTACCAGGACTTTTAATATCCGCAAGGAAGACTCAATGGAAGAGGAGGGCCGGCTGGAAAAAGTAATAGGGCTTTTTTGCCTGGAGTACTAAGGCTTCCCTTTTTTCTTGTTTTGATTAAAATAACCAGTTATGGAGAAGAAAGCTAAAATAAGGCCTCCTTCGGCGGCAGGACAGTTTTACCCCGAAGATAAAAAGGAATTAGAAGAAGAGCTTAATCGACTGATGGCAGGATCTCCGGCTTCCCGGATAAACGGAGAAGTTTTTGGATTGCTTCTGCCTCATGCCAGTTACGTCTTTTCGGGCGCGGTCGCCGCTTTGGGAATGAAAGCCGTCGAAGGGAAGAAGTTTGATGCCGTCATTATTTTAGCAGATTCCCATTACGAATATTTTGAGGGGGTTTCCGTATGGCCGGAAGGGGAGTGGGAGACTCCGCTCGGAAAGATAGAAGTGGACAAAGAAATTGCCGGTAAAATAATTTCTTCTTCGGAAGGATTTGTTT
>JAQUTZ010000035.1 GCA_028694095.1 Minisyncoccota bacterium
TTCTTGGGCATAAAGCCGTTATCCCCTTGCGGGGCCCCAAGTAAGGAGGGAATAGGGGGAAACTCCCAATCAGCTAAAGACCAGCTAACAGATTATTATATCCCAGTTATTTTGATTTGTCAAGAACCAGTCCCGCCTCTCTTGACAAGAAGGCCTGGGAAAGCATATAATAAATTCAGTTTTGGTTGCTGTGAAATCAAGTCCGTTGGAAACGGGCTTTCTTTTTTAGAAAAGCAATAAATAATTAGAAATAAAAAACATGGATTTAAAATCATTCGCTTCCGCTATCGCTCAAATCGCCGAGGAAAAAGGAATACCCAAGGACAAAGTTATGGAAACCATTGAAATGGCGATAGCGGCAGCTTACAAAAAAGACTATGGCAAGAAAGGCCAGATAGTCAAAGCCAAGCTTGAACCGGAGACCGGCCAAATTAAGTTTTGGCAGGTTAAACAAGTTGTTGACGAAGGCATGATTTATTCGGAGGAAGAGCTTGAGAAAATGAAAGACAAGAAAGAAGAGGAAGAGATTCCCGTTGAAGAAAGGAAGATACGATTTAATCCCGAAAAGCACATAATGCTTAACGAGGCTAAAAAAGAAAATCCCAAAATTAAGCCCGGAGAAGACCTGGAAACGATACTTGAAACCCGCGAGGACTACGGCCGAATAGCTGCTCAAACCGCCAAACAGGTTATTTTGCAGAGGATAAGAGAGGCGGAACGGGAGTACGTATTTAACGAATTCAAGTCCAAAGAAGGGGAGATTATTTCAGGAATAGTCCAGAGGGTAGAGGGCCGGATAGTTTTTATGGACATTGGAAAAACTTTGGGGCTTCTTCCCAGGGAGGAGCAGGTTCCCGGAGAATTTTACAGGCCGGGCCAGCGCCTCAAGGTTTACCTTTTAAAGGTGGAAGAGGCCCCGAAAGGCCCTTCGGTTTTTCTGTCCAGGGCCTATCCCAAAATAATTTCCAAGCTCTTTGAGTTGGAGGTTCCGGAGGTTGCAGCCGGTTCTGTTGTGATAAAATCGGTTGCCCGCGAAGCCGGTTCTCGCTCGAAAATAGCCGTTACTTCGACCGTTGAAGGAGTTGATCCCATAGGCAGCATGGTTGGCCAGAGAGGCACCAGGGTGTCGGCTGTAATCAACGAACTGGGAGGCGAGAAAATCGATATTATAGAATGGAAGGAAAAACCCGAAGAATATATTGCCAATGCCCTTTCTCCCGCCAAAGTTGAAGAAGTTAAAATCCAGCCGAGGAATAAAGCTCTGGCCGTAGTTCCCGAGGACCAGCTTTCTTTAGCTATAGGCAAAGACGGACAGAACGTCAGGCTGGCAGCCAAATTGACCGGTTGGAAGATAGATGTCAGGTCTCCGGAAAGCGCGGAAGTGAAGGCGGCAGCTGCTCCCGAAGAAGAGGAGGTGGCTTTGAAGCCGGAAGCTGAGGGGGAGGAAGAAAAACCAAAAACTAAGAAGAAAAAAGAAACAAAAGAGAAAAAAGAGCCCAAAAAGAAAACAAAATAACAATTAAAATATGCTCTATATTCCAATATTCGTTTCCTTGTTCACCATAGTTTTCGCCTTTTTTTTGATAAAAAGGATTCAAGGGGCCGGAGAGGGTTCCGGCAAGATGATTGCCGTTTCTAATTACATTAAGGAGGGGGCAAAAGCTTACCTTCGGAGGCAGTATAAAACAGTCGGCATAGTGGCTGTTTTTCTTTTTTTCCTTCTTTGGATTTTATTGGATTTTAAGACGGGCCTTGGATTTTTAGTGGGAGCCTTGTTCTCGGCTCTTGCCGGATTTATCGGCATGACCATTTCCACTAGAACCAATGTCAGGGTTACCGAAGCTGCCAAAAGCGGAATTGAACCGGCCCTGAAGCTTTCTTTTAGAGGGGGAGCAGTAACGGGGTTTTTGGTGGTAGGATTAGGGCTTTTATCTGTTTCCCTGTTCTATTTCGTTTTTCAAGATATAAAGCCTTTAATAGCCTTGGGATTCGGAGCTTCTTTGATATCGGTGTTTGCCAGGCTTGGGGGAGGAATTTACACCAAAGCCGCTGATGTAGGAGCTGATTTGGTCGGGAAAATAGAGAAAGGAATTCCCGAGGACGACCCCAGGAATCCGGCGGTGATTGCCGACCAGGTGGGGGATAACGTCGGAGATTGCGCCGGCATGGCAGCCGACATCTTTGAGACCTACGTAGTTACCTTGATAGCGGGCATGATTTTAGGGGCTTTGCTGTTTCCGGGAACTACCGCCATTATGCTTCTGCCCTTAATGCTGGGATCGGTGGCCATTCTCGCCTCTATCATCGGAAGCTTTTTTGTAAGGCTGGGTAAAAGCCAGAATATTATGGCCGCCTTATATAAAGGATTAATAGCCTCTTCGGTTATCTCGGCTGTCGGATTTATTTTTCTGGTCAGGAGAGCCGTGGATTCCTTGAATATAGATTTTTGGCAGATTTATCTGCCAGCTCTTATGGGGCTGGTTGTAGCAGGAGGAATGTTTATAATAACCGAATACTATACCTCCAAAAAATACCGGCCGGTTAAATCGATAGCCGAGGCTTCTCAAACAGGTCATGCCACCAACATTATTACCGGGTTGGCCGTTGGATTGAAATCAACGGCTTTGCCGGTTCTTCTCATATCAATTGGAATCTTAGTCAGCTTTTTGGCGGGAGGGATGGAAGGGCTGGCCATAGCGGCAGTTTCCATGCTTTCTATGGCAGGCATAATTGTTGCTCTTGATTCTTATGGGCCGATTACCGACAATGCTTCGGGAATAGCTGAAATGGCCGGGCTGGAAGGAAAAGTCAGGGAGGTAACCGATGCTTTAGATTCAGTGGGAAATACCACAAAAGCGGTGACGAAAGCGTATGCCATAGCTTCAGCTGCCCTGGCTGCCTTGGTTCTTTTTTCAGCTTACACCCAGGAAATACAGGGATTAGGAGCCAGAGTTTCGTTTTTACTGGAAGACTACCGAGTTGTAATAGGGCTGTTTATCGGCGGGCTTTTGCCGTACCTGTTCTCCTCTATGGCTATGACCGCCGTCAGCAAGGCAGGATCGAAAGTAGTAGACGAAGTCAGGAGGCAGTTCCGGGAAATAAAAGGATTGATGGAGGGGGAGGCCAAGCCCGAATACGGAACTTGCGTTGACATAGTTACCAAGGCTGCCCTGAAGGAAATGATTTTCCCGGCCATGATTCCTATTGTATTTCCTATTTTGGTGGGATTTATTCTGGGTCCGGAAGCTTTAGGCGGGCTTTTAATAGGAAGCATTATCACCGGATTTTTCGTGGCCATATCCATGACTTCCGGGGGAGGCGCTTGGGATAATGCCAAAAAATACATTGAGGAAGGCAACCTGGGAGGGAAAGGAAGCCCTGCTCACGAAGCTGCAGTTACCGGAGACACTGTGGGAGATCCCTACAAGGATACAGCCGGGCCGGCTATAAACCCGATGATTAAGGTTCTGAATATCGTAGCCCTTTTGATTGTCGGATTTTTGGTGTAAAATAAAAAGCGCTGATTTTATTCAGCGCTTTGATCTTTTAGCTCGCTTATAACCCTCGGAGTGCTTTGCCCAAAGGAAGCAGCTATCATGTATATTTCCCTGAAAGAAAGTTTTAGCAGTATTACGTTTTCTTTTTTGGCGAAGATGATCGGCAGGCCTCCCCAAGGAATAGGGGAGGAGGGAGAGTAGAGGATGTAATAATCATCTGTTCCGCCGTCCATTCTGCCAATCTTTATCTTTTTTATTTTCGCTGCGATAAGATAGCTGCCGTCGGCCAGCTTGACTAATGCTCCCCGGCTGCTTTCTATCCCCTGAGGAACTTTTCTTACCGCTCTGGTGAGAAATTTCTTGGCACAGTCCCTGGAAAAAAGGAATCCCGCCAGAAGGATTATTAGAGTCGTCATGAAAAGGGCGACGGGCACCACTAGAAAAGATTTCTCCGGTCCGAATATGAGCAATACGAACGGCTTGAATAGCGGGAAAAGCATATCCAGAAAAACCAGTTTTACGAAAAGCATTATTATTCCGACCAGAAAGACGACGCCGATTCCCGTAGCAATAACTTTCTTCATTTTCTTGCTCCTTATCTGTAAAAGTGCTATATTAGAATCTAACAAAATTAACCAAAAAGTCAAACCATGAAAACAGAAGTCAAAAAGCTTTCAGGGTCGCAGGTAGAATTAAAAATAGAGGTTCCCGCCGAGGAATTCCAGCCCTTTCGCGAAAAGGCGGTTCTGGAAATAGCCAAGAACTTTGAGAAGGAAGGGTTCAGGAAAGGGAAGGTCCCGGCGGAAATAGTGGAGAAAGAAGCAGGAGAGCAGAATATTATGGCTGAAGCCGGGGAGCTTTGCATTAGAGACAATTACGTTAAAGCCGTCCGGGAGAACGATATTAATGCCATCGGCCAGCCGAAAATAGAGATACTTAAAATGGCTCCGGGCAACCCCTTGGAATTTAAGGCTACTGTTTCGGTTATGCCGGAAATAGAGCTCCCCGATTACAAGAAAATCGTTTCGGGAATAGAGAGGAAGGAGATTAAAGTGACTGATTCGGAGATAGCCAAGCTCAAAGAGCAGAAAGAGAACAGGGAGAAAGAAAGGCTGAGGGAAGAGATATTGGAGAAGATAGGGGAAGCGGCCAATATTGATATTCCTGACGCCCTCTTGGAATCCGAACAAGCCAGGATGCTGGAAAACCTCAAAAACCAGGTTGGCCAGATGCTCGGAATCACTTTTGAAGAATACTTGAATAAAGTCGGCAAGAACGAAAGCGAGGTATTTGATTCTTTAAAGCCCGAGGCCGCCAAAAAAGTCAGGAACTCCCTTGTTTTAAGAGAGATTGCCAAGCAGGAAAAGCTTGAAGCGACAGAAGAAGAAATTAAAGCCGAAAACGAAAAGATTCTTAAGAATTATCCTCAAGCCAGCCAGCTTGACCAGGAAAGATTGAAGGAGTACAGTAAGGAGGTTATAATGAATGAAAAGGCATTCCAATTGCTTGAAAATTCTTTAAAGTAA
>JAQUTZ010000036.1 GCA_028694095.1 Minisyncoccota bacterium
TTTTTCTTTTTTAATGGCCCTGATAAGCTTTTTAACCAAAGTCTTGGGATCTGTATCGTAAACGATCACCCCCCTTTTTTTATGGGGGCGCCTGGTAAGCCCTTGAATAAGGTCGGCTGTTCCGCCGGAGCCCAAGAGCACTCCGATAGGAACCCTGTCTTCGTAAGCAATGGTAAACTCGTTTAAAGTTCCCATTCTGCCGCAAATGACGATAACTCCGTCGGCGGCTCTGGTCATTAAAAGATTTCTGCCGGAATAATCGAATCCGGTATAAACCATTACGTCGAATTCGTCGTCGGGTAGCTTGTAAACTTTCTTATGGGCTAAATGGGAGGCGGCCGGCGAAAAGCCGATACTTATCCCTCCCGCCTTATTGGCTCCCTGAGCGGCATAATAGGGGCAGCCGGTGGTAGCCCCGGTAACCAGAACAGCGCCCTGCTTAACTATCTCCCTGCCCACCTCGTGGGAAAGTTCTTTGATATTCTTGGCGCAATGTCCGGTTTCAGCGGCTCCGCTGACGGCTATTTTAAACTTCATGTGCTTCATATAACCATTATATCAAATAAACGGCTTTTTTGCAGTGCCCTTGAGAGGATTCGAACCTCTATTTCAAGCTCCGGAGGCCCGCGTTCTATCCGTTGAACTACAAGGGCAAGTCTATAATCAATTGTATCTTAAAACCGTTGAATTTAGAAATGAAAAAGCCCCGGATTGCTCCTAAGGCTTTTTTCTTTTCTCATTGAGAATTCCTCTGGCCATTTTCTTGGCCTGCTCGTAATGAGACCGCGGCATCCAGAGGTCGTCTCGACAGGAAATTCTCATTCCGGGAAAGGGAAATCTGTCCACTTCCTTCACTACGCCGCCTCTTTTCTCGAAGGCGATTATAGCGTTGCCGTTGGTCATTTCGGCTCTGGTGGCGACTCCGTTATTCCGGACGACGTTTTCTGCCCATATCTGCGATTCAGTCAATTTACTCCTCCTTCAATGTACTGAGATAGTATAACTTAATTTTAGCGTATTGTCAAGGTGTAGGGTCTTCGGCAACCACGTAGTAATTCCTGTTTTTTTTCTTTCCGGCCCCCAAAACGCCGATTTCTTTTACTTTAAATCCGGCTTCTTCCACTAAATCCTTCAGCTCTCTTTGGGTAAAAACATGAATGTATCTATGGCAAGTCTTGCCCCAGGGAATCATAACATCCCTAAAGTCGAGCTTAGACTGGCCGATCAGCTTCAAAAAAAGATTTTTTAAAATCAGCCCTATCCCCCGCCAGCTCCAAAGGTTCCAGGCCGTAAGAATCAAAAGGCCCTCCTGCCTTAGTACTCTCTTGGCCTCTTTTAAAAACCTGAGCCTTAATTCCCGGGAAGGAATATGATGGAGCACGGCAATAGCGTAAGCCTTGTCAAAGTGATTGGTTGGCAAAGGCAGCCTTAAGGCGTCGTAAACGTAAAATCTGGAATTGGGGTAATGGATTTTCGCTTCTTCTATCAGTTTTTCTGAAATATCAACGCCGGTATAGTCAACGTCTATATCCCTGAAAACCTGCAGAAGCCTGCCGTTGCCGCAGCCGATGTCTAAAATTCTTTCGCCAGTTACGGTAAAATCAGCTAAGGGCCTGATATCGTCCCAAATAAAACGCCTGGTCCTTGAAAAGTCCTTGGCAATCAGGTTATAATTCTCAGTTGTTTCTTTTAATAGCTGCTTTGCGTAATCTTCTTTCATGAATATTTTGGAATCTACAATTAAAGAGTTAGTCAGAACTTCGGCCGAAACCGCGGGAGATTTGGCTTCTGTAAAAAGAAGGGTCGCCAAAAAGTTCAAAGCTCCCTGTCCCAATAATATGGACTTACTAGAAATCTATCACAAATTAGTCGGAAATAAAAGAATAAAGCGCTCAAGAACGGTAGAAAAGCTGCTGATTACCAGGCCCGTCCGCTCTCTGTCGGGGATAGTCAACATTTCCGTTTTAACCAAGCCCTATCCCTGCCCCGGAAAATGCGTTTACTGCCCCTCGCAAAAAGGAGCTCCTAAAAGCTATCTTAACAACGAACCGGCGGTAATGAGGGCAATTCTCAATAAGTACGATCCTTTCAACCAGATTAAAATGCGGCTAAGGGCCCTGGAAATGACCGGCCACCCGACAGATAAAATAGAATTGAGGGTTATAGGGGGAACCTGGTCTTTCTATCAAAAGTCGTATCAATCTTGGTTTATAAAAAGGTGCTTTGAGGCTTGTAATAATAGAAATTCTGCCTCACTTGCTAAAGCTCATTCTTTAAACGAAAAGGCAAGCCATCGGATTATCGGCTTGTCTATTGAAACCAGGCCGGACTTCATTACTGAAAAAGAAATTAAAGAATTAAGAAGGCTGGGGGTAACCATGGTTGAGCTGGGAGTCCAAAGCCTTTCCGACGACGTTTTAAAACTCACTAAAAGAGGCCATGGCCGAAAGGAAACTGCTAAAGCCACGAAGCTCCTCAAGAATGCCGGATTCAAAGTCTGCTACCAAATGATGCCCAACCTTCCCGGCTCTAATTTAAAAAGAGACGGAGAAATGTTCAAAGAGCTTTTTTCCAATCCGGATTTTCAGCCCGACATGCTGAAAATATATCCCTGCGCGCTCTTAAGGGAGGCTCCTCTTTATAATTGGTGGAAAAAGAAAAAATACAAACCCTACACGGAAAAACAGCTTATTGATTTAGTAAAATTAATTAAAAAATCGATACCTCCTTACGTGAGAATCCAAAGAATTACCAGGGACATCCCCTCTTCAAGTATTATCGAGGGACCGGCTAAAATTTCCAACCTCCGCCAGCTGCTGACCGCCAATTCTAAAAAAGAAGGATGGAGATGCCGATGCATCCGCTGCCGCGAGGTAAGGGAGGACTACAATCCCAAAGAAAAACTGAAGTTATTCCGCCAGGATTACAAAGCCTCGGGAGGCAGGGAAATCTTTTTGAGTTTTGAAGACAGCGGCCAAACAAAGCTTTACGCCCTCCTTCGCCTCCGCATTTTAAATGAGGCTGAACCTCAAACAGCTGTCATCAGGGAAGTTCACACTTACGGACAGCAGCTCTCTATTGAGAAAGGCCGAACCTTGCTCGCATCGCCCCAGCATAAAGGCTTAGGAAAAAAACTCCTTAAGGAAGCAGAGAAAATAGCTAAAAAAGAATTTGGGGTAAATAAAATTGCCGTTATTTCCGGCATTGGAGTGAGGGGCTACTACCGCAAGCTGGGATACAGGCTGAAGGATACTTACATGGCAAAAGCGCTTTAGTGCGACGTTGCTTACGGCGCAAATCGAGCCAGTCTGCTTTGAGCTCCCTCTTTTTCTCTAAGGGACACCTGGCTTATTTTGATTCCCTTTTCTATTATATCGATGGTTTTGTCCATCTCGGCGGGGTCTGGCATGTAGGGAGTGCCGTCCTTTCCTCCATGGGCAAAACTGTATCTGGCCGGATCTTTATAGGAAGGCTTGGCTCCGTAAATTAACTCCGCCACCAGAGAAAGAGCTCTTATTGTTTTGGGACCGACGCCTTTTAAAGAAACCAGCTCCTCGAATTTCTGGGGAGAGCGGTCGGAGGCTATTGCTATGGTTTTTTGCAAACGCTTTAAGTCGAATTTTTCTTCCACCACCGGATGCCAATGAAATTCTTTATCGTAAAGATCCATAAAGGTAAGATTCCTTGATGTTCTGGTTTGTATCAAATCCAAATTTCTTAAAATTGTTTTGGGCTCCTCCTGAACCTGGGCCAAGCTTATATCCCTGTTTTCCAAACTGTCTTTGGAAGTAAGGTTTAAGGGCTTGCCGAAAACCTGGGAGGCTATGCCGCTGTGGGGCTCTTCGATAAAGTCTTTTACTCCGGAGGAGAGCCAGTGGTATCTTCTGGCGGTTTGGTTATCGGTATTCATCCCCTGCTGTATAACCGCCCAGCTCCCCGATTTTGTAAAAAGAAAATTATGCTGATAGATTTGGTATTTGTCCTGAATTAAGGACGAGTCTATTTTAGCTGCCATTTTGGAGGCGTAAACAAGGTCGGGAGCAAAGCCCATCTGCCTGGAAATTCCGTAAGCTGTAATTTCGTCCGGCGTTTTCCTCGATTCCCTTTTGCCTCCGCAAACGTAAATTCCCAGCCTGTCTTGAATATCGAAAAGTCCGACCTTCAAGGCGCCTAGAGTGGTGACGGTTAAGCCGGAACTGTTCCAATCAAAACCCAAAACGCATCCCAAAGACTGAAACCAAACCGGATTTGAGAGGCGCTTTAAAAACTCGTCGGGTCCGTATTCCTCGACTATGGCCAGAGCAATCCCCCGGCCGAGCCTTTTCATCCTCTCGAAAAGCCATCTCGGGCAATGCCCGTAATCTAGAGGTACTGTGGCTACTCCTGTTCTCATTCTTATATTTTAACAAAAACAGCCGCCTTGAGCGACTGCTGT